>JAQGNC010000038.1 GCA_028292065.1 Betaproteobacteria bacterium | reverse complement strand
GGCCTTGTTGAACATGATCTCGAACTGCTCGGCGTTCTGGTGGTAGCTCTGCAGCATGCAGACCTTGGCGACGTCGGGGAAGCCGAGGATCCGGTCCGAGCTCGCGTTGTTGAATTCAGCCGCGTCGAGCAGCCCGCGGTCCATCGCCGGCACGATCTCGCCGCCGGGAAGCGCGTTCACCGCTGCGCCCATGCCCGTGAATACGTCGATCGAGATGCCGACGGTGCGGTACTTGAGACCTTTGAAGTCCTCGGCCTTGGTGATCGGCTTTTTGAACCAGCCCAGGGGCTGCGTCGGCATCGGGCCGTACGGGAACGACACGACGTTCGCGCCGATCGACGAGTACAGCTTGGCGAGCAGCTCCTTGCCGCCGCCGTATTTGTGCCACGAGAGCAGCATGTTGGCGTCCATGCCGAAAGCCGGGCCCGAGCCCCACAGCGCGAGCGCGTTCTGCTTGCCGTAGTGATAGACCAGCACGCCGTGGCCGCCGTCCAGAGCGCCTTTCGAGACCGCGTCGAGCAGCCCGAACGCCGGCACGACCGCGCCTGCGGGCAGCACTTCGATGCGCAGGTCGCCGCCGGTCATGTCGTTGACCTTCTTGGCGAAGTCGAGGGCGTATTCGTGGAAGATGTCTTTGGCCGGCCACGTGCTCTGCCAGCGCATGCTCTGCGGGCCGGTCGAGGAAACGACGGCGGGCGCGGCGGCCGGAGCAGCGGGGGCGGGCCCCTTCTTGTCCTGCGCCATCGCGAACATCGGGACTGCGGCTGCCGTCGTCGCAGCCGCGCGAGTCAGGAACCTGCGGCGGGATGCGACCGCCTCGTCTGTGGGAATACCGGGCTTGTTCGACATGCTTCCTCCGAAAGTACGTTTAGTCACGCGTTGACTTTCGGCTTGTCCAGCATGAGACCCGGCGGGGAAACGATGCTCGAATTCAGGCGGACAGCCGCTCTATTTCTTGTTGGACGTGCGTATTTCGCGGGTAATCCTATACCGCGCTCCTGGTGAACGCAAGCACGTTGCGGCCACTGACGACGCGCCGGAATAGCGCAGCGTCATGCCCTGTGCTTAGAGGTCACGCGCGAGGCGTGCGCATACGCGCGATCGCCTCCGCGATCGGCGTGATCATGTCGACCGGCACCGGAAAGACGATGGTGTTGCTCTTGTCGCCGGCGATAGACGAGAGTGTCTGCAGAAAGCGCAGCTGCATCGCTTCGGGCTGCTGCGCGAGCATGCGCGCGGCTTCGAGTAGCTTCTCGGCGGCCTGCTGCTCGCCTTCGGCATGGATCACTTTCGCGCGCCGCGTGCGCTCTGCTTCCGCCTGCTGCGCGATCGCGCGCACCATGGTCTCGTTGATGTCGACGTGCTTGATCTCGACGTTGGCGACCTTGATCCCCCACGCATCGGTCTGCGCGTCTAGGATCTTCTGGATGTCCATGTTGAGCTTGTCGCGCTCGGCGAGCATCTCGTCGAGCTCGTGCTTGCCGAGCACCGCACGCAGGGTCGTCTGCGCGAGCTGGCTCGTCGCCTCGTAGAAATTGGCGACCTGGATGATCGCTTTCTCGGGCTCGATCACGCGAAAGTACACCACCGCGTTGACCTTCACCGACACGTTGTCGCGCGAGATCACATCCTGGCTCGGCACGTCCATGACGATCGTTCGCAGGTCGACACGAACCATCTGCTGGATGCCGGGGATCACCAGCACGAGCCCGGGCCCCTTGACCCGGGTGAAGCGTCCGAGGGTGAACACCACGCCGCGCTCGTATTCGCGCAGGACGCGCAGCGCCGACACGAGCACGATCACCGCCACCAGCGCTGCGAGGCCTCCCAGACCCATGTTCCATATCATTGCGGCTTCTCCACGGTCAGCGTCAAACCCGAAACAGCAGTCACTCGCGCGCGCTCGCCCGCCTTGAGCGGAATCGCGCTCCTTATTCGCCAGGTCTCGCCGTGCACTCGCGCCCAGCCCTCGGCGGCCTCTGCGTCGAAGTCTTCGAGCACGACCGCTTCGGCGCCGTGAAGCTGCTCGCGGCCGGTGACCACCGGCGTGCGCCGCGCTTTCACCGCCACGAACGCAGTCGCGAACACGAGCGCGGCCATGACGACCGTCAACGCGGCCACGAACGATAACGGAATTTCGAGTCCGGGTGCGCTGTCGGGATCGACGAGCACGACCATGCCGATGGCGAGTGACGCGATGCCGCCGATGCCGAGCGCGCCGAAGCTCGGCATGAAAGCCTCCGCGACGATGAACGCGATCCCCAGCAGGATGAGCCCGACACCGGCGTAGTTGATCGGCAGCAACTGCAGGGCATACAAAGCGACGAGCAGGCAGATTGCGCCGAGCACGCCGGGCAGGACGAAGCCCGGGTTCATGAACTCGAACAGAAGCCCGTAGATCCCGATCATCATGAGGATCACCGCGACGCTCGGGTCGGTCGCCACCATCAGCAGGCGCGTGCGCCAGTCGGGCTCGATGCCGGCGGTCTCAGCGCCGGCCGTATGCAGGATCCTTTCGACGCCGGCGATCGTCACCTTGCGCCCGTCGAGCTGCTGCATGAGGTCGCGCTCGTCGCGTGCGACGAGGTCGATCACCTTGAGCTTCAGCGCTTCGGACGCCGACAGGCTCACCGCTTCGCGCACCGCGCGCTCGGCCCAGTCGGCGTTGCGGCCGCGCAACTGCGCGAGACCGCGTATGTACGCGGCCGCGTCGTTGATCTGCTTGGCGCGCAGGCTTTCGCGGCTGCCCGGCGCGCCTTTGTTCTTCGCATCCTTTTCGGCGGGTCTGGCATTGTCGTCGCCGCCGCCGATGGACACCGGGGTCGCCGCCCCCAGGTTGGTCGCGGGCGCCATCGCCGCGATGTGGCTCGCATACAGGATGTAAGTGCCGGCGCTCGCGGCACGCGCGCCGTCGGGCGCCACGAAAGTCGCCACCGGCACCTGTGACGCGAGTATCGCCTTGATGATCGAGCGCATCGAAGGGTCGAGACCGCCGGGCGTGTCGAGCTTCAGCACGACGAGCGCCGCGCCGTCGCGCTCGGCTTTGTGGATCGCGCGCACCGCGTAGTCCGCGCTGGCGGGTGTCACTGCGCCGTCGAGCGTGACGACGACGACGCGTGGCGCGGCTGTTGCGGCGTGAGCCGCCGGCGTATCGACCACCTGGCATGCCAGACACGCCGCGAGCAACAGAAGTCGGTGCGCGCATCCGTAGCGCAGGCGCCCTCGCCTGCAGCAGAAAACGATCGCGAGTAGCGCCGTCGATGCGACGAGCTCGAGCACGCTTGAGCGCTCCGTGTACGTGATTGAGCCGCCCTCACCCCGAAGGGCGGGACGGCTCAATGAATATACAGGAGGCGCCTCGAAGTTACTCGACGCTGTCAGGCTCGACCTGTAGCGCACCCGCCTTCGCCTGCAGCCTCTTCTTGCTGCGGCGTCGACGTTCATAACCGCTGCAGGCGAGGCGCCTGCGCTACAGGTCGAATTAACCGTTATCGGGCCTCTTGCGGACCAGTGCCGAGAATCGAACCGCCGGCGTCGACACCTGCTGCGCCGACACTCTGCGCTTCGACGCTTGCCGGCCAGCGGAATTGCGCGGTGCGCAGGCCCGATTTTCCGACGCTGAATTTCTGCGTGACCGGCTTGCCGTTGTAGGTTGCGGTCGCGGTATAAGTGCCCGCCGGAAGTCTCGCCAGCAGCCACGGACCGTTGGACGTGTCCTCGATCACGGTGCGCCCGGCAGAATCGGTGACTTTCACCTGAACGTCGGAAACGTAGTTGCCGGTATTGAGCGCGAAGACGAGCTTCACGTTGGCGTTCGACTCGGCGCCGCGCAGCGTATCGCGCGCATTGAGGCTGACGCCGCCGCTCACGGCAGGCGCCGTTCCCTGCGTTTTCTTGGCGTCGCTCTGCAGCGCGATGCCGCCGTCGGCCGATTGCCCCGTCACCACGCCCGGAGAACCCTGCGTCCCCGATTTCTGGCCGCCGCCCTGATCGTTCATCTGTGCCCACGCGCTGGTCGTCGCGAGGGCGGCCGTCACCATTATCATGCCGAGCTTTTTCATGTTCACTCCTGGTCGTCGTTGAACCGCTGCACAAGCCGCGCCGGCCGCGAGCGGCTCACGGCGCCTTCAGGAGGGGTGATTGCAACTGCCGTGCCCGTCGTCAGATCGGGACATAATCCGGTGTCGGTTCAGGTACATAGTTCTGCGGCTGCGGGTAATCCGAGAGGTCGCGCTCGATCGCGGCCTGGAGGTAGGTGTCGACCCACCAGAAGATGTCGCACTCGCGCACGCCGCGGCGCAGGCGCCGCATGCGGTTGCGGCGCTCGTCGTCGCTCATCGTGTAGGCGCGGTAGATCGCATCCGCCACGCCTTCCATGTCGTGCGGGTTCACCAGGAGCGCACCGCGCTGAAGCTGCGCCGCGGCGCCCGCGAACTCGGACAGGATCAGCACGCACTCCTCTTCGATGCTGCACGCGCAGTATTCCTTGGCGACGAGGTTCATCCCGTCCTTGAGCGGAGTCACCAGCGCGATGTGCGCGGCGCGGTAGTACGCGAGGAGATCGCTGCGCGACAGGCTGCTGTAGACGTACCACACCGGGACCCACCCGCCGGGACGCATGTACTTGCCGTTGATCTCGCCCACGAGCTGCTCGATCTCGATCTTGAGCGAGTGATATTCGGGGATGTCGACACGGCTCGGCACCACCACCTGGATGAGCGAGAGGCGCTCGCGCAGCTCGGGGTAACGGTCGAGTGCGTCGCGGAATGCGCGCAGCCGATGCGGTATCCCTTTGGTGTAGTCGAGCCGGTCGATGCCCAGCACCAGCTTGCGGTTGGGCAGCAGGCGGTGCAGCTCGTCCGCACGCGCCGCCACTTCCGCGGAGGCCGCCTGGCGCGCGAAGTTGCCGTAATCGATGCTGATCGGGAAATTGCCGACGCGGGTGGTGTACGCGCCCGCGGTCACCGTCACCACGTTGCCTTTGCCCTGCACCGTGACCTGCCCTTCCGACAGGCGCAGGCACTGGATGAAGTTGCGCCGGTCTCGCACGGTCTGGAAACCGATCAGGTCGAAGCGCAGCAGCGCGTGGAGCAGGCTCGAGCGCCACGGCAGCTTGAAGAAGATGTCGGGCGGGGGAAACGGGATGTGCAGGAAAAATCCCATGCGCACCTTGCACCCGAGCGATCGCGCTTCCGCCGCGACGTTCATTAGGTGGTAGTCGTGCACCCACACGAAATCGGCTTTGCCGCATTCCTCGACGAGCGCCTCGGCGAAGCGCCGGTTCACTTCCTTGTAGCTGTGCCAGTACTTCGGGTCGAACACGCACAGCGACGGCAGGTCGTGAAACAGCGGCCAGATGACCTCGTTGGAAAAGCCGTGATAGAAATTGTCGACGTCGGCGGCGTCGAGCTGGACGCCGCGCAGGTTGAAACCGAGCTGCTCGCTCGCCTGGGCCATCGCCTGGTCGAGGCCGGTGCCGTCGCCCGAGCTTCCGGTCCAGCCCAGCCACGTGCCGCCGCGGTCGCGCAGGACCGGGACGAGAGCGCTCACCAGGCCGCCCGATCCGCCCTCGGTCTTCCAGCCGCCTTCAGGCGTGCGCGCGAACACGTACGGCAGGCGGTTAGAGACGACGATCAGGCGCTCCTTGCTTCGCTTCATGGGCTTTCCCCTGCTGTCGCTCTTCGCGGCGTAAGTCTCGTGCCGGTGCTTGTGATCTTTATTTGAGTCCCTGTTCATCTCGATGAGTGCAGTTTCCTAGCATAAGCGAAATCGAACCGCGCGCACGCGAGCCGGGATAAATTCGGTGCGCCCGTGTCGCATGCGGGGCGCTGCTGCGCCGTGGATCGTGCGCGCCTGCGAATCGTCACGCCGCACCTTTCACCTGCCACAACTGCAGGAATGAAGCCAGCTCGTCCGGCGGGCGCAGCCACACATCCGCGGCGGTCTCCCTGAACTGGGGCCGGACGAGCACGCCCAGCCCGCGCGCTTTCACCGCGCGAAACGCGTCTTCATCGGTGATGTCGTCGCCTAGATACGCGATCGCGCTGTCTTCAGCGGTTTCGGAAAGGACCGCCTTCACCGCGTATTGCTTGTTGCAGCCGACGGCGCGCAGCTCGAGCCCGCCGTCGAAAGGCAGGATTTCGACGCTCGATGCGGCGGCCAGCGCCTCCCAGCGCGCGAGCGCCTGCGCGAAGATCGTCTCGGCCGCCGCCTCCGGCACCCCGCGCCAGTGCAGCGCGATGCTGGCGAGCTTGGGCTCGATCCTCGCGCCCTGCGCAACCAAGTCTTCAACCGCTTTCGCGGCCTCCGCCAGCGCGAGCCGAGCGTCGACGCCGGGCTGCTCGACGATGCGCCGTCCGTCGGGCAGCACGCGTTCCCAGCCGTGCGAGCCCCAGATTTCGGGGCACGACGTCAGCCCGAGCAGCGGCGGCAGCTCGCCTGCCGGGCGCCCGCTCACGACCACGACGCGCGTCCGGCCCGCCTGAACGATCGCTTCGACGATCGCCGCGATCTCCGGATAAGGCTTCGCGAGCTCGGGGCGCACGTGAAACGGGGCGAGCGTGCCGTCGTAGTCGAGCATCAGGACACGGCTCGCGGCCTCGGCGATCCGGCTTTCGAACGCGGCGATATCCACGCGCGGTGTGAGAACCTGCAAATTCAAACCCTCGTAGTTGTCGTGGGCGGGCGTTAGCAACCTTCGCACCAGCTTTGGGCACGTCGAGCGCGGGCGCTGCGACAGTGCTGGTACAGCAGGGGAAAATCTCTCGGACTTGCGCTCTGCCGGCGCGCAGGCGCGATGCGATTGCGCGGTAAGGTTTACACAGACGGCCGCTATTTCCCGCAATGCGGAACAAGACAGCCTGAAGAGCGGCTCAGCCCACGACGATGATATGAACCCGGTACGGTCCGTGGGCGCCGAGTGTGACGGTCTGCTCGATGTCCGCGGTGCGCGAAGGACCGGAAATGAAGCTGGCCGCGCGAGGCATCCCGCCGGAATCGCGCAGCAGCGCCCACGCGTCTTCCATCGACCGCAGCACGCGGTCGGACGCGAGGATCGCGATATGGGTTTCAGGCAGCAGGCTCACGCTCGGCGGCGACTCCGCGCCGGAAACGGTCATGAGGGTGCCGGTTTCGGCGATCGCACAAAAAGCGCCGGTGATGCCGACGAGGTCGTCGCCGCGCGCGCTGCGCGCCTCGACGTCGAGGCCGCAGCCGGCCCAGTCGAGCGTCGCGAGCGCAGGCCAGCACACCGCGCGCGAGCCCAGCCCGCGTTCCCCGAGATAGGCCGCGACGCGCGACGGGACCTCGCCCGGTGCGCCGGCTTCGTCGACCGTCGATGCGAGAGACAGCGCGCGCTCGCGAAAGCGCGTGAGCGGGTCCCACACGTCGCGAGGCGCGGGATTGCGCGGATGGGCCGCGAGATGCGAGCGCACCGCCTCGATCTCGTCGGGCCGCGGCTGCGCCGGCTTACCCTGGCGCTCGCGAATGAGGGCGAGCATGCGTTCGCGAGCAGTCACCTG
>JAQGNC010000650.1 GCA_028292065.1 Betaproteobacteria bacterium | reverse complement strand
TCCCCCCGTGGGCAAGGAAGGTTTGGCAGGCGCGTCGCGCCTGTAGTCCCCTCCCCTTCAGGGGGAGGGTTAGGGTGGGGGGTGGGTTTGACCTACTCCAGAGCCGCCGAGCGAGCGCCAGCGAGCCAGGGAAGGGAGGTTCAAGGAGGGAAACCTTGGTTTCCCTCTTTGGCGTAACCGGCGAGCACGAGCGAAGTATCGGAAGGCTCAGCGCAAGCGTTCCGCTGCTAGCGGAACTCTTTTGCGCTGTACTTGCGATACTTCGCGAGCAGCCTCCTCGGCTGTTTGAACGCATCGCGCCTGAACGGATCGCCCAGTTCCTGGGTGAGCATCATGTTGATGACCGTCGGTTTCCCTGATTTCACCGCGCCGCGCAGCGCGTCGCCGATTTCGTCGACGTGCTCGACGGTCAGGCCGTGGGCGCCCATCGCTTCAGCGACTTCGGCGAAGTCGGGGTTCTTGAGGTTGGTGCCGAGGAAGCGCTTCTCGAAGTAATCGATCTGGTTCTTCTTCTCCGCGCCCCACTGGCCGTTGTTGAACACGACCGCGATCGCGGGGATGTTCTCGCGCACGCAGGTCATCACTTCGTTCAGGCTCATGCCCCACGCGCCGTCTCCGACGTAGGCGATCGCCGGGCGGTCGGGACGGCCGACCTTGGCGCCCATCGCGGCAGGGAAGGCGTAACCGCAGTTGCCGAAGCTCATCGCCGCGAGAAAAGACGGTGCGGTTTCGAACTGCAGATAGCTGTTGGCGACCGAGCACACGTTGCCGATGTCGGTCGAGACCATCGCATTCTTCGGCATTGCGCGGGCGAGCGCCGCGAGCGCCTGGCGCGGTCCGATGCGGCCTTTCTCATTGGGCGAGGACCACTGGTCGAGCTCCTGCTTCCACGCCGCTTTCTCTTTCTGGATCTCCGCGAGCCGTGCTTTGTTCGGCGTGAGCTTGGCCTGCGCTTTCACCCGCTGCAGCAGCTCGACGGCGGCCGCTTTCGCGTCGCCGCAGATGCCGACCGAGATCTTCTTCACCAGCCCGAGCATGCGCGTGTCGGTGTCGACCTGGATGATCTTCGCGTTGGCGGGCCAGTAATCGAGCCCGTGCTGAGGCAGCGTCCCGAAAGGTCCGAGCCGCGAGCCGAGCGCGAGCACGACGTCCGCGCGCGCGATCAGCTTCATCGCCGCTTTCGAGCCCTGGTAGCCGAGCGGGCCGCAGCAGAGCGCGTGGCTCGCCGGGAACGAATCGTTGTGCAGGTACGAATTCACCACCGGCGCGGTCAGATATTCGGCGAGCGCGGCGCACTCCTTGACGGCGTTGGCCATCACCACGCCGCCGCCGGAGATGATCACCGGGAATTTGGCTTTCGCGAGCATTTTCGCGGCGGCGTCGAGAGACTCGGGACCGCCCGCCGAGCGCTCTACGCGCTGCGGCTGCGGGATCTCGAACTCGCCTTCGCCGTAAAAGTAATCGCGCGGGATGTTCACCTGCACCGGACCGCGCTCGTTCATCGCGATGTCGAACGCACGACCGGTGAGCTCGGCCATGCGCATCGGCGAATTCACCTGCACCTGCCACTTGGTGATCTTGGAGAAGATCGGCAGCTGCTCGGTCTCCTGGAAACCGCCGAGGCCCATCGTCATGCTGCCGGACTCGGGCGTGATCGCGACCACCGGCGAGTGCGCCCAGTATGCCGCCGCGATTCCCGTGACGAAATTCGTGATGCCGGGCCCGTTCTGCGCGATGCACACCCCGTGCTTGCCGGTCACTCGCGAATAGCCGTCCGCCATGTGCGCGGCATTCTGCTCGTGGGCGACCGAAACGAAGCGGATTCCGGCGAGCGGAAACAGGTCGTGCGCGTCCATATACGCCGAGCCCACGATGCCGAAAGTGTCTTTGACCCCCTGCGCGACCAGCGTCTCGACGAACGCCTCGCTCGGCGTCATCTTGATCCTGCCGCCTGCTGCGGCAGCTTTCGCGATTGTTTTGCTCTCTACCATGATATTCATGGGGGCCTCCTCCAGATGCGGTACGGCGGGATTTGTTCGGCCCGTGCGGCGGCAAGGTCGGTGCGCCGGGCGGCGTGCGGGGCATTATGACGTGCGGGGCGGAAGCGCCGCAAGCGCCGGAGTCCTCACAGCAGGCGCGCGCGCTCGATGGCGAGGTAGCGGCTGACCAGCGCGATCGGCAGCTGCGAGCTTGAGGTGCAGCCCCGCGCCTTCAGGCGATCGAGCGCAGGGTGTCGAGGCGGCCGTTCATGCTTCACCGGCGCAGACGCGCCGCGGCGGCCTCACGAGCCGACGTAGATGTCGCGGTAGGCGGCGTAGACCGAGCAGAGCACGACCGGCACGAGGACGAGCCAGCCGAGGAAGAACGGGATCGACGCGATCATCGAGAGCACGAAGATGATGAGACCGTAGATGAGAAACGGCACGACGTTCTTCAGGCACCCGCGAAAGCTTTCACCGATCGCGCGAGGCGCGCTCTGGTCCTGCAGCATG
Organism: Betaproteobacteria bacterium; assembly: GCA_028292065.1. Taxonomy (GTDB): domain Bacteria; phylum Pseudomonadota; class Gammaproteobacteria; order Burkholderiales; family SG8-41; genus JAQGMV01. Next base: position 831 of record JAQGNC010000650.1, on the reverse strand, counting down.
ACGAGCGCGGACGCGAACCACGTCGCCATCGAGATCGGCACGAAGAGCGCGAGGCTGACGAGCATGGCGAGCAGCAGCGACAATCCCACCGCCGGGAGAGACGCGCTGCTCATACCCGCGGCGAAAACGCCGGCGCCCATCACGACGGTCATCGGAATGACCGCGACGATCGTCAGCGCGAAACTGATGAGGCCGACGAGCATGAGCTGGCCGGTGTTGCGGCGAAACCCCGCGAAAAGATGCGCGAGCTCGAGATCCCCGCCGCGCGCGACGCTCTGGCAGCCGGTCATGAGGCCTGCGACGAACACCGGGACGAGCAGCGTCGAGGCGAGCCAGCCCAGCACCGGCACGAGGCTCATGCCGGCGAGCAGCATCAGGAAAATGAAGGAGAGCACGATCCACATGCCGGCGTGCCTGCGGAAATAACCCCAGCCCTCGCGTATCCAGGACCCGCCGCGGCCGCTGTCCACCGCGCGCCCGCCCTCGATATACGCGCCGTCGGGAACCGTGTCCTCGAGCACGTCGGCCACGTGCGATGGCGGCGGCTGGTACGGGTTTTCCAGGTCGGCCATTTGTGTTCCCCTGTGGTGTGGCGCGATGCCGTTCAGACGAAGCGCCAGTGTATAACCACCGTGCCCGTCATGCCCGGATTCAAAGTGGCGGTGATGCTCTGCGCGCAGTACGGGTACGCGTTCGTGGTCTGATCCCGCATGAACGCGCGCGAACGTGTAGCGCAGGCGCCTCGCCTGCAGCGGTTGCGTGCTTCGCGTTCGCGCCGCTGTCGAAGAAACACCTGCTGCAGGCGGGGGCGCCTGCGCTACCAAGCGATAC
>JAQGNC010000633.1 GCA_028292065.1 Betaproteobacteria bacterium | reverse complement strand
TTCGCGCTCGTCGGCTACTGGATGCAGTCGATCGCGCAAAGCTGGCTGCTGTACCGCGTGACGGGCTCCGCGACGCTGCTCGGCATCCTCGGCTTTGCGAGCAGTCTTCCGATACTCCTGCTCGCCCCTTTCGCCGGACTGTGGTCGGACCGCGTGAACCTCCACCGCGCGATGTATGCGACACAGGTGCTGCAGAGCCTGCAGGCGGTCAGCTTCGCCGCGCTCGCCGTCGCCGGCGTGATCGCCCCGTGGCACATCATCGCGCTGTCGATGCTCATGGGCGTGCTCGTGGCCGTCGAAATTCCGCTGCGGCACGCGTATCTGCTCGAGCTCGTCGGCGGCAAGCAAGACCTGCCCAACGCGGTGGCGCTCACGTCCCTCATCGGCAACACCGGGCGCCTCATCGGCCCGGCGATCGCCGGCGTGGTGATCGCGCGCTATGGCGAGACCGCGTGCTTCGTCGTCAACGCGCTCACTTACGTCGCGGTCCTCGTGAGCTTCGGCATGATCCGCGTGCATCCCAGCCCGCGCGCGGCGACGCACGCGCCGGTGCTCGAAGGCCTCTCCGAAGGGTTCAGCTATGCGTGGCGCTCGGTGCCGATCCGCGCGCTGCTGGCGGTGCTCGCGATCGTGAGCCTCCTCGCGACGCCGTACATGACCCTGATGCCGGTGCTGGTGCGCGAGGTCTACGCCGGCGGCCCTGACGTCATGGGCATCCTGGTCGGCTCGGCCGGCGTCGGGGCGGTGTGCGGCACGCTGTTTCTCGCGTCACGCACGAACGTGCGAGGCCTCGTGCGCGTGATCGCGGGCGCGAGCGTTGCGGCGGGCGCGGCGCTCGCCGCGCTGTCGTGGGCGGGCCGTGTCGCAGTGGCGGTGCCGCTCCTCGCGGTCGTCGGCTTCGGCATCCTCGCCACAGCGGTTTCGGTGAACATGATCCTGCAGACGATCGTCGACGACGACAAACGCGGGCGCGTGATGAGCCTGTACACCGCGGCTTTCCTCGGGATGTCGCCTCTGGGCGCGATCGCCGCGGGCGCACTCGCCGATCGTATCGGTGTCGCCGCGACGCTCACCGCGTGCGGGACTTGCTGCGCCCTCGCAGGGTTGTATCTCGCGCGCCGCCGGGCCGACATCGCTGCGCATGTCGGACCCATCTACGACAGGTTGGGGCTGTCGAACCGCTGATACCTTGCTGCCGCCGACGTAGCGCAGGCGCCCTCGCCTGCAGCAAAGCGGTTTGAAAGCGCTGCAGGCGGGGCGCCTGCGCTACGAAAGCAGGCGCCCTCGCCTGCAGCAAGGCGGTCTACAAGCGCCTGCAGGCGAGGCGCCTGCGCTACGAAAACTACTCGGGCTTTGCGCCCGACGCCTTGACGACCTTCTCCCACTTTTTGATTTCGGACTTGATGTAGCTCGCGTAGTGCTCGGGCGTGCTGCCGACGAGCTCGAAGCCGAGCGCGTTCAGGCGCTCTTTCACGTCGGGCGCCTTCAGCGCCTTGACGAACTCGGCGTTGAGGCGATTGACGACCGGTCTCGGCGTTTTCGCGGGCGCATGCACGCCGTACCACGCGGTCGCTTCGAACTTCGGGAAACCGGATTCGGCGATCGTCGCCACTTCAGGCAGCGCGGGCGAGCGCTTCTCGCCGGTTTGCGCGATCGGGCGCAGCTTGGCCGACTTGATGTGCGGCATGACCGACGAGAAGCCGCTGAACATCAGCTGGATGTGCCCGCCGAGGAGATCGGTCACCGCCTGGCCGCTGCCTTTATAGGCGACGTGGACGATCCTGATTCCCGCGAGCTGGTTCAGGAGCTCGCCGGTGAGGTGCCCGACGCTCGCGACGCTCGCCGAGGCGTAATTGAGCTGCCCGGGTCTGGCCTTGGCGAGCGCAATCACGTCCTTCAGGCTGCTCACCGGAACGCCCGGATGCGCGACCAGCACGTTGGGTGAAGTCGCGAGCAGCGTGACCGCTTCGTAATCGCGCACCGGGTCGAACGGGAGCTTGTCGTAGAGGCTCGGGCCGATCGCGACGTTCGCGATGTAACCCAGTACGATGGTGTGGCCGTCAGGAGGCGCTTTGGCGACGATCTCCATGCCGATGTTGCCGTTGGCGCCGGTGCGGTTGTCGATCACGACCTGCTGGCCGAGGCTGTCCGATAGCTTCTGCCCGAGGGCGCGCGCGAGGGTATCGGTGCTGCCGCCGGGCGCGAAAGGCACGACGAAGCGCACCGGCTTGGTCGGGAACGCCTGGCCCCACGCTGAAGCGCTGAGGCCCAGCGCGGCGAGCAGGACGACAACGGACTTGGCGGTACTCACGGGCGATATCTCCTCGACGACTTTTTTTATATGCGGATGCGGCAACGCCGTGCGATGCGGCGCGAACAGCGGGGACGGGACGGCACGGCGGCGGTGGGAACCGCGCCCGGAGCTGCTTACGAGGTGCCTTTGGAACCCGCCTCGTTGCGCCAGCGCTCCCACGCCGCGCGCTGGTCTTCACGGATCGAATCGTCCTGCACCATCGCGCGCACGAGCGCGGTGACGTCCGACTCGTACGCGTTCGTGCGCTTCTCGACCTTCCACTCGTGATTCGCGGGAAAGACGGGGGACTTCGGAAAACGATGCCACTTCATGATGTTAGTGCCTGTGAACGAGAGGGCGTACCTTACTTATCGGGGGTGGCGGAGTCAACTTGCCGCCGGGTGAAGGGTGAATGAGTGAAGGGTGAATGAGTGAAGGGTGAAGGGTGAAGGGTGAAGGGTGAAGGGTGAAGGGTGAAGGGTGAAGGGCGATGAAGTGACGAAGTGACGAAACCCACCCCCATCCCGACCTTCCCCCTGAAGGGTCCCGTCGGGACCCAATGGGCGGTGAACGAACAGAGGGAAACCAAGGTTTCCCTCCGTAACCTCCTTTCCTTCAAACCCCACCCCCATCCCAACCTTCCCCCTGAGGGGAAGGAGCGTTTTGCAGGCGCGCTGCGCCTGTAGTCCCCTCCCATCAGGGGGAGGTTAGGATGGGGGTGGGTTTGTAGTGTTTCCCCGGCGGATGTCAGCGTCCGAACGGCATCCCCGGCATGCCCGGCGGCATTCCGGGCGGGCCACCTTCGCCTGCCGGCCCCTTTTGAACGAGCATCTGGTCGCGGGTTTTCAGCAGCGGCGCGACCTGTTTCGCGTCGGCGACGTAGCTCCACTGCGACTGGGCTTTCTCGCGCAGGATGCGGAACTCGAGGCGCTTGCGCTGCTCGGCGTATTCCTTGTCGCGACGCTCTTTCTCTTCCGGCTTCTCGTCTTTTTCAGGGGTGCGCGCAGCGGGAGGCTCGCCCGACACGCTGACGTTCACCAGGTACTCGTCGCCCGCTTTGCGCTTGGCGAGCTTGATCGTGTAGACGAGGTTGTCGAAAGTCTCGGCGGTGAGCGTGACCGGCGTGCCTTCGTCTTCGGGTTTCGCGGTGACCGCGACGTCGCTGAAGGAAAGATTGCCGAGCGCGTTGACCGCGGCCACTGCGCTTCCCGGATCGAGAGCGCCCGCGCCCCCCGCAAACTTCCACGGGCTCCATTCGAGGTCGCGCGAGATTTTCCACTGCACGCCGTCGGAACCCGTCGCTGAAAGCGTCTTGATCCGGTCGATCTTCGCGAAGCTCTTGTCGATCCAGCGCCCCGGCTGCGCGGTCGCGTTCGCGAGGGGATCGGACACGACGACGACGCTGTCCTTGTCGAGCAGGCGCACGTAGCGGCCGGCGGGGACGCCGTCGACTGCGGAAGGCAAAGGATTGCCGGGGTCTTTCTTGAGGATCGTCTTGCCGAGCACCAGGTTCGCGAGGGTCTTGCCCGCCGCATCCTTGAGCTCGATCTGCGTGCCGGCGCCTTCTCCCTTGCCCGGGACGACGAGCTCGACTCGCGGCATCAGCGCTTCGCCGATCGATTCGGACTGCACGACTTTGAGGTCGATCAGCTTGATGATGAGGTCGCTGATCGCCTTGAAGTCCGCCGGATAGTTGCCGCGCTCGACGACGATCCAGCCGTTGTCCTTACGCTGCAGCGCCACGTGCGATTTCGCGTCGCGCACGTCGAGCTCGGCCACATCGGCCACTTTCAGGTTCGGCAGCAGCTTCGCGCCGATCTTCTGCCCGCTCGCGCGGTAGTCCGAAAGATCCTGCCAGAACATGGCGAGACCCGCGCCGCCGAGGACGAGGAGCGCGAGGACGAGGATGAGAAACTGTTTTCGGTTCACTGCGCTACGCTCCCGGCTGCGAGGCCGTTCATGCCGAGCGCCGCGCGACCGCCGCGGTCCGGCGGCGCTGCGCGAACGCGAGCGCCAGGCCGGTGAGCGCCACCAGCAGCGGCACCAGGCCGATGTTCACCACCTTGGTCCAGAACTGCAGGCGCTCGGTCTCGACGCGCAGGTTCTTGCGCAGGTCTTTCAGCTCGACCCGCGTTTCGGTGGCTTTCTTGCGGAAGTTGTCGATCTCGACCTGCTGCTCGGGCGTGAGGATCGTGCTCTGCGCCGCACCCGCACCGGGCTTGCCTTTCTGGATCTCCTGCAGCTTCTCCTGCGACTGCTGCAGGCTGTCCTCGAGCGCCTTGATCTTGCCGAGATACTGCTGCTGCGCTTCGCCTTCCATTTTTGCGATCACGGTGAGCGGCCGGGTGAACGACGCACGGCTCCTCAGGCTCATCAGGTTCTGGTCACCCGAGAACTGTTCGACGAGGCCTTGCGCGAAAGCGAGGTTGCCGTTGCGCGGGACGATCAGCTTCTGTCCGAACATCTCCTGGACTTCGACCGCGGCGCCGTCGGTGAGGAGATCGACGTCGGCGACGAGGACGACCTGTGTATCCGCGGCGGCCTGGCGCAGGTGCTTGGCCGGCGCCGCGTCTTTCTTGGCGTCGTCGGGTTTGTCGCCGGGCCTGCCCATCGGCGCCGGCGCCCCGTTCGGGAAAGCGGTCTTGAATTTTCCGGTCAGGCGGATCGCGAGCGGCATCTCCTCGCCCGAAGGCTGGAAGCCGCGAGTAGACGGCTCGCCCGAGAGGGTCGCGATGATGAGATCGGCCATCATCGAGTTCTTCGAGGTGTGCGCGAGCACCGTCTGGGTCAGGCCTTCCGCCGGTTTGCCTTTGAACACCCCGCTGAACGGAATCAGCATGGTGTTCACCTGGCTCATCACGATGTCGTCCTGGTTGAGCGCTTCAGGCGGCAGGGAGAGCAGCGTCGGCAGCAGGCGCGGTCCGGCGCCGCTGCCGAAAGTGAGGTCGGCGACGACCTGGTTCATCGTCGGCTCGACGCCCCACGCTTTGAAGAGCGTATAGAGGCTCGACTGTCCCGCAGCGGAGCCGCCGAACGGATTCTGCAGATCCGGCTGCTG
>JAQGNC010000594.1 GCA_028292065.1 Betaproteobacteria bacterium | reverse complement strand
CCCGTTGGCGTTTTCTTGCTTTACGTTCTAACGCCCAACTATGGCGCGAGCATACACGGCTCGTTGAGGCCATTCGGTCTAGCGCGCGCCCATCGTGCTCAACAGGCTGTATCCCCACGCCACGCCGAATCCGGTGACGTCGGTGCCGACTGCGCCGAGGCCGCCTTTGGCGCTGGACGCCGAGAGGTCCATGTGTATCCACGGGCGGCCGTCGGTGAAGCGCTTGAGGAGCCGCGCCGCGAGGATGTGGTCGGCGCCGCCGTCGAGGGTGCACTGCTTCACGTCGGCGATCGCGCTGTCGAGCGCGTCGTCGTAATCGTCGTCCATCGGAAACACGCACAGGCGTTCGCCCGACCCCGCTGCCGCACCGAGCGCCTGAGCCGCGAGCTCGTCGCTCGTCGCGAAGATGCCGCTGTAGCGATCGCCGAGCGCCGCGTGCATGCTGCCGGTCAGGGTCGCAAAGTCGATGATGAGGTCGGGCTTTTCGCGCGACGCGAGTGTCAGCGTGTCGGCCAGCACCATGCGGCCTTCGGCGTCGGTGTGCACGATTTCGATCGTGGTGCCGTCGAGCGCGGTCACGACGTCGTTCTGCTTGTACGCTTTCGGGCTGATGTGGTTCTGGGCGAGCGCGAGCCAGCAGTCGATCGCGACCGGCAGCTTCGCACGGCTCGCCGCGAGCAGGATGCCGAGCGCGACCGCCGAACCGTTCATGTCTTCGTGCATGCCCGCCATGTATTTCGCGGGCTTGAGATTGTGGCCGCCGGTATCGAAGCAGATGCCTTTGCCGACGAGCGCGACGGTTTTCGCGGCGCCGCGAGGGCGATAGCTCAGGCGCACGATCGCGGCGTCGTCGATCTCGCTGCCTTGCGCGACCGCGACGAAAGCGCCCGCCCCCATCTTGCGCAGGCGCTTCATGTCGAATTCTTCGATGGTCCAGCGCTCGGCTTTGGCGTGCTCGCGCAGGCGCTCGCGATACGCGCCCGGGGTGAGATCGTTCGGCGGCAGCACGGTCAGGCTGCGGCACAGCACGTTGCCTTCGGCCTGCGCGCGCACACTGGCGAAATCGTCCTTGGCGCGATAGCCGTGCAGCCGCACCACGCGCAGCGGCTCGCCTTCGCTCTTGTTCTTGCGGTCGGGCAGGCGCACCCCGTTGACGAGCGCCGCATACACCGCAAGGCCGGCTGCGCGCTGCCGTGCCTGGTCATCGCCGAACACCGCGATCGCGAGCTCGGCAGGATGCTCCGCGAGCAGCGGCTGCAGCGCCTTGCGCAGCTGCGTCTGGCGTTCGAACACCGGCCGCGCGGGGTCGTCCATCACCCACGAGACGAGCGCACCGTCGGCTTCGGTCGTCAGCGGCGCCTTGGCGAGATCGGCGATCTTTTTCCTGCGTCGCGTCAGTGCGGCCTCGAGCGCAGCGACGTGCGGAACACTGCGCACGTCGTCGATCTTCGCCGATGCGGGCAGCACGATCAGGAGATGGCGCGAACGTTTCACGTCGGCGTCGGAAAAGAGCGCGGGGCTTTGCTGGATCTTGGCGAGCATGGTCGACAGTCACGGGGAAACGGAGCGGAATTATAGCGGCGCCCCGTCGCGGCTCCTTTCGCAATTGCGGGTAAAATTCGGCGAACTCACCTACGGCTTCAGTCATGCGCTCATACCTCGACCTCATGCGCCACGTGCTCGAGCACGGCACGCGCAAAAGCGATCGAACCGGCACCGGCACCCTGAGCGTATTCGGCGCGCAGCTGCGCTTCGATCTCAACGCGGGTTTTCCGCTGCTGACGACCAAGAAAGTGCACCTGAAGTCGATCGTTCACGAGCTGCTGTGGTTTCTCAAAGGCGAGACCAACGTCCGTTACCTCAGGGAAAACGGCGTTTCGATCTGGAACGAATGGGCGGACGCGAACGGCGAGCTCGGCCCGGTGTACGGTTGCCAGTGGCGCTCGTGGCCCACACCCGACGGGCGGCACATCGACCAGATGTCGCAGGTGCTGCAGCAGCTGCGCACCAATCCCGACTCGCGCCGCATGATCGTTTCCGCGTGGAATGTCGCGGACCTCGACGCGATGGCGCTGATGCCGTGCCACGCGTTCTTCCAGTTCTACGTCGCCGAAGGGCGCCTGTCGTGCCAGCTCTACCAGCGCAGCGCCGACATCTTCCTCGGCGTGCCGTTCAACATCGCCTCGTACGCGCTGCTCACGATGATGGTCGCGCAGGTGACGAATCTGAAGCTCGGCGATTTCGTGCACACCTTCGGCGACACGCACCTTTATCTCAACCACCTCGAGCAGGCGCGCGAGCAGTTGTCCCGCACGCCGCGCGCGCTGCCGGTGATGAAGCTCAACCCCGCGGTCACCGACCTCTTCGCTTTCAAGTACGAAGACTTCACGCTGGAGCGCTACGACCCGCATCCGGCGATCAAAGCGCCGGTGGCTGTATAACGAGTAGCGCAGGCGCCTCGCCTGCAGCAAAAGCATCCGACCTTTGCAGGCGAGGCGCCTGCGCTACAGAGACTCACGATGTGACGAGGATAAGGCCGCACGAATGAGCGACGAAGAGAAGGTTCCGACGGCCAGCGTGCGCGCCTCCCGCCTCCCGCCTCCCGCCTCACGTATTTCCCTCATCGTCGCCATGGCCAGGAACCGCGTCATCGGCGCCGACAACAAGATCCCGTGGCATCTGCCGAACGAGCTGAAGCTCTTCAAGCGCCTCACGATGGGACATCACATCGTCATGGGCCGCAAGACTTACGAATCGATCGGAAAGCTGCTGCCGGGACGCACCACGGTCATCGTGACGCGCCAGCGCGACTACGCGGTTCCCGGCGCGCTCGTCGCGCACTCGGTCGATGAGGCGCTCAAAGCGTGCGAAGGGGACGACGAAATCTTCGTCATCGGCGGCGCCGACCTCTTCCGCGAGACACTGCCGAGCGCCGATCGCTTGTATCTGACGACCGTCGACGCCGAGCCTGCCGGCGACACCTACATGCCCGAGCTCGATACTGGCGCGTGGAGAGAGATCTCGGCCGAGTCTTTCGACAAAGACGACAAGCACGAGCACGCCTATCGGCTGACGGTCTACGACCGCGTCGACGCACACGCCTGACACCGCGTTTCATCCGTCGACCGGCGCTATCGCTTGCTCAGGACGAACGGGGCCGCTTTAGCCTGTGCGTAGCGAGACCAGGAGCGCACGCTTCTTGCTAAAACGCCGGGTGCCGCGTGCATAATGCCGTGAGCGTCAAACCGGGAGGCGTGCCTTGAGTCAGAGCACAGCAGGCGTGAGAGGAATGCTGGACCTCCCCGCGTTGCGCGAGCACGTCGCCACCGGCGACATCGAGACGATCGTGGTCGGGTTCACCGACCACTACGGGCGGCTCCTCGGCAAGCGCTACGACGCCGAGATGTTCGTCGAGGACATCCTCGAGCACGGCGCCCATGGCTGCGATTACGTGCTCACGACCGACATGGAAATGGAGCCGGTCCGCGGCTACGCCTTTGCGAGTTGGGAGCTCGGTTATGGCGACTTCCATCTGGTGCCGGACTTCAGCACGCTGCGCACCGCGAGCTGGCTCCCGCACACCGCGCTGGTCCTGTGCGACCTGAAGAACGAGAAAACCGATGAATACGTGCCGGTGGCGCCTCGCTCGATCCTGCGCCGCCAGCTCGAATCGGCGCGCGCGCTCGGCTACGAGAGTTTTGCGGCTTCCGAGCTCGAGCACTACCTTTACCGCACCAGTTACCGCCACGCTCACGAGCAGGGCTATCGCGATCTTTCGCCCGCCGGCTGGTATGTCGAGGACTATCACATCCTGCAGAGCACTCGCACCGAGGACTTCCACTCTTTGGTGCGCCGTCACCTGAAGTACTCGGGCGTTCCGGTCGAGAATTCAAAAGGCGAAGCGTCTCCCGGCCAGCACGAAGTCAACGTGCGCTTCGCCGAGGTGCTCCAGATGGGCGACCGCCACGTCGTTTTCAAGCAGTGCATGAAAGAGCTCGCCGACGCCGCGGGCCTGAGTGTCACGTTCATGGCGAAGCCGGTCGAAGGTCACGCAGGCTCGAGCTGTCACATTCACCTGAGTCTCTGGAAGGACGGCAAAAACGCTTTCCCCGGCGACAAGACACTCGGGCCGGTGCAGTGCTCGGACGCGTTCCGGTGGTTCCTCGGCGGCTGGATCGCGCACGTGCCGGATGTGATGGTCTTCTACGCGCCGACGATCAATTCATACAAGCGCTACGTCGACGGCTCGTGGGCGCCAACGCGCCTCGCGTGGAGCTACGACAACCGCACCGCGGGTTTTCGCGTGGTCGGCAAAGGCGCGAGCCTGCGCATCGAGTGCCGCATACCCGGCGCCGATTGCAATCCTTACCTCGCGTTCGCCGCGTCGCTCGCGTCGGGTCTCGACGGCATTCGCAATCGCATCGAGCCTCCGGCGCAGTTCAGCGGCGACATCTACGCCGCCGCGCACATCGAGCGCGTGCCTTACACGCTTGCCGAAGCCACCGACGCGTTCGAGAAAAGCGAATTCGCGAAGCGCGCTTTCGGCGCGGACGTGGTCGAGCACTACCTCCACTTCTTCCGCACCGAGCAGCGCGCATACGACTTTGCGGTGACCGATTGGGAGCGGCGGAGATATTTTGAAAGGATCTGATCGATCGTGGCTCGAACCGCGTAGCGCACGCGCCTCGCCCGCAGCCATGGTCGCAGGAAACCAGCGATGAGATTGAGAGACAAAGTAGCCCTGATCACAGGCGCCGCCAGCGGCATCGGACGCGAGGCCGCGCTGCTCTTCGCGCGCGAAGGCGCAGCGGTCGTCGCGGTCGACGTGAACGAGCTTGCGGCGCAGGAGACGGTCGCGGCGATCGAGCAGGAAGGCGGCCGCGCCGCGGCGTGCCGTGCCGACGTATCGAAAGCCGCCGACTGCGAGCAGATGGTCGCTTTCGCGGAAGCGCAGTTCGGCAAGCTCGACGTGATGTTCAACAACGCCGGCATCATGCACGGAGCCGACGACGATGCCGTCAGCACCGAAGAGGCGATCTGGGACCTCACGATGAACATCAACGCCAAAGGCGTGTTCTTCGGGTGCAAGTACGGGATCCCGGCGCTGCGCCGCGCGGGAGGCGGCTCGATCATCAATACCGCGTCGTTCGTCGCGCTCATGGGCGCCGCGACGCCGCAGATCGCCTACACCGCGAGCAAAGGCGCGGTGCTCTCGATGACGCGTGAGCTCGCGGTCATCCACGCGCGCGAGAACATCCGGGTGAACGCGCTCTGCCCCGGACCGCTGCGCACCAAGCTCCTCATGGACTTCCTCGACACCGAAGAGAAAAAGCAGCGGCGCCTCGTGCACATTCCGATGGGCCGTTTCGGCGAAGCGAAGGAGATCGCGCTCGCGGCGCTCTATCTCGCTTCGGACGAGTCCTCATACGTCACGGGCACCGAGTTCCTGGTCGACGGCGGGCTCACTGCGGCGTATGTGACGCCGAAGTGAAGAGTCGAGATATCGTGTCATTGCGAGGAACGCCGTGACCCTTCGACCGTGCTCAGGACACGCTACGCAACCGCGAGGCGCTGGCAGCTTTTCGTGCGCCACGAGATCGCCACGTCGCGCTATCGCGGCTCCTCGCGATGACCCATCCCCGGGCAGCCTGAGGCCGTCGCACGCATGACCAACCGCACACAAAAAACCATCAGTCCGATCGATGGCGCGCTATACGCCGAACGGGCTTTCGCTTCCGGCAGCGAAGTCGAGAACGCGCTGCAACGGGCACGCGAAGCGCAGAAACACTGGAGACCGGTGCCGATCGCGGAGCGCGCCGCCGCTTGCCGCGCGATGGCGGACTGGTGTGTCG
>JAQGNC010000555.1 GCA_028292065.1 Betaproteobacteria bacterium | reverse complement strand
GAAGGATTTCCTGACTTCGGGCGTGCTGCCCGACGGCGACGTCCCGTCGGAGGCGATGGCTGAAGTCATACGCAACACGACGAGCCAGCTCACGCCGGCGGACCTCGATGCGATGCTTGCCTACCTGCGCTCCGTCCCCGAGCTGGCTGAAGAGCCCAAGGAAAAATAAAAACAAAAGCAGGAAAGAAGGACGCGAAGGAAAAAGCAAGGACGCGAAGACGAAAATTGCCCCGGTCGAAGACGGCAGGCGGCGCGACATTTTTTTGCGTCCTCCTTTGCGTCCCGGTCTTTTCCTTTGCGTCCTTCGAATTCCTGCTTTTCGCTCTTCCTCCTTCGCGTCCCGGTCTTTTCCTTTGCGTCCTTCGAATTCCTGCTTTTCAGCCTCAGTCGGGGGAAGGCTTCGAGCGCCGGCCCGCCTTGATTCCGCCGCGGCGTTTCTTTTCTTCGAGCCTGCGCTCGCGCGAGCCGCGCGTCGGCTTGGTCGCTCGCCGCAGCTTCACCGGGCGCGCGGCTTCGAGGATGAGCTCGGTAAGTCGCTCGAGCGCATCGGCGCGGTTGCGAGTCTGCGACCTGAAGCGCTCCGCGGTGATGACGATCACGCCCAAGGTCGTCGCGCGCGCGCCGGCGAGCCGTAACAGCTTCGAGCGGATCGCGTGAGGCAGCGACGGCGAATGCGCCGCGTCGAACCTGAGCTGCACCGCGGTCGAAACCTTGTTGACGTTCTGGCCGCCGGGACCGGACGCCCGCACGAAGCGTTCCTCGAGCTCGGACTCGTCGAGCGCAATGTGGTCGTTGATTCGGATCATGAAGCGGGCGGTGCGTTTTGCGAAAGGGCGGGGACGGCAGACGTGCGGCAGCGCAGACGTTCGCAGCTCGCGGGTTGAAGGTAGAATGAGTATCTTAGCAGCACGCCCGATCGAAACCGGTCCGACGCCCTCCTCATGACCCGCTGGCTTGCGACTTTCGTTCCACCTTCGATGCTCCTCGCGGCAGGGCTTGCGCACGCGCATCACGGCTGGAGCGAGTATGACAGCGCCAACACGCTCAAGCTCGACGGAGTGATCAAGGAGTCGGGCTACGAGCACCCGCACGGCCACGTCCAGCTCGAGACGCCGGGCAAGACGTGGCTGGTCGTGCTGGCGCCGCCGTCGCGGATGTCGGCGCGCGGTCTTCCGGCCGCGGACCTGAAGCCGGGGACGAAGGCCGGAATCGTCGGATATGCCAATCGCAACAAACCCGAAGAGCTGCGCGCGGAGCGGATCACGATCGGGAGCAAGACCGTCGAGCTGCGCTGATGCAGGCCGCCGCGGTCCCGACCCCGCTGGGCGTGCTCGAGGCGATGCCGCTCGCGGTGGCGATGCGGCAGGAGCTGTGGCTCTACCCCGCGGTCGAGATCGTGCACATCGCAGGGCTTGCCGTGCTGGTGGGCTCGATCGTCGTTCTCGACCTGCGGCTCCTCGGCTTCTCGCGCTCGATACCGGTGAGCGCGCTTACGCGGCACGTGCTGCCGTGGACCGCCGCGGCTTTCATGTTGATCGTGCCGACCGGGCTCCTGATGTTCACGGCACACGCTGCTGATTTCCTGACCAACCGCGCCTTCCAACTGAAGCTCCTCCTCATCATGCTCGCAGGCGTCAACGCCGGGTTGTTTCACGTCGGCACGTATCGCTCGGTGGCGCTGTGGGACCGCGACACGGCGCCGCCCGCACGCGTGCGCGTGCACGCAGCGGTGTCGCTGCTGCTGTGGTTCAGCGTGATCTCGTGCGGACGCCTGCTCGCTTACCTATGACTTCACGCCTCGGCTACGCCCTCGGTTTCCTCATCTGTCTCGGCCTGCTCGGCTTCGCGCTCTACCTCCAGCATGTCGAACACCAGGAGCCGTGCCCGCTGTGCATACTCCAGCGCGTCGCGTTCACCGCGATGATGGTCGTGTTCGCGGTCGCGGCGCTGCATGGACCGGCGCGGCGCGGAGCGATCGCCTACAGCAGCGTGATCTTCATCATTGCGGGGCTGGGCGCGACGGTCGCCGGACGACAGGTGTGGCTGCAGATGCTGCCGGCGAACCTGGTGCCGGCGTGCGGTCCCGGGCTCGACTACATGCTCGAGCGCTTTCCGCTGTCGCAGGCGCTGCAGAAGATATTCGCAGGCTCGGGCGAATGCGCGGAAGCGGGGTGGCGCTTCCTCGGCCTGACGATCGCCGGCTGGTCGCTGGTGTGGCTGGTCGCGCTCGCGCTCTTCGCGCTCTACGTCGCGTGGCGCGCACGGCCGCACCGCGCGAGCATCTATCGGGACTAGCGCAGTGGCCGCGGGTGCGACGGGTCAGTGGTGAAGCGCGGGTTGAAGCGCGGGTGCGAACGCTACGTCACGCGGGGATGTCCGGCGTCAGCAGGCGTTCGAGTTGGGCGATCTGGTCCTTGAGGTACAGCTTGCGCTTCTTGAGGCGTTGCAGCTGGAGTTGGTCCTGAACAGCGCTTTGGGAGAGGCGGGAAATGACGTCATCGAGGTCTCGGTGCTCGAGGTGCAGCTGATCGATACGCTGCCGGAGCACTTCGCCGTCGGTGGTTTGCATCATGGGAAGGTTCCTCCATGCCGACTTGACGCAACGAGTATAGCGCTAAAAAAAGCAAAAAACGAGGCGCCGCCGCGAGGGATTTCCCGCGCCGCAGGTGCGTTTTCAAGGCCCGCTGCCACGGGCTTTCGAACCAGCGGCCGGCGCCCGATGCCGGCGCTCCTGAGGAGGTAGGAATGATCGTTCTCAACGTGAACGGGGCGGCTCGCGAAGTGACCGCCGACCCCGAGACCCCCCTGCTGTACGTGCTGCGCAACGACCTGAAGCTGAAGGGTGCGCGCTACGGCTGCGGGCTCGGACAGTGCGGCGCGTGCACCGTGATCGTCGACGGCAAAGCGGTGCAGTCGTGCGACGTGCCGGTGAGCGCGGTCGAAGGCAAGGCGGTGACGACGATCGAAGGCATAGGCACCGCCGATGAACCGCATCCGCTGCAGCGCGCTTTCGTGCACGAGCAGGCGGCCCAGTGCGGCTACTGCATCAGCGGCATCATCATGACCGCCAAGGCGCTGCTCGACGTGAATCCCGCGCCGACCGAGGCGCAGCTGCGCGAAGCGCTCGCGGGAAATCTCTGCCGCTGCGGCACGCACACGCGCATCCTGCGTGCGATCCGTTCCGTCGCCGCGGGAGCCTCGCAATGAGCGCCGCGCAGCCTGTGCGCAAGCTCCCGGGGAGCTTGGAGACGAATCGCATGCTCGACCAGTGGCTGCGCTTCGACGCCGACGGCACCGTCACCATCATGCCGGGCAAAGTCGAGATCGGGCAGGGGATACTGACCGCGCTGGTGCAGATCGTCGCCGAAGAGCTCGACGTCGCGGTGACGCGCATCCGGCTCGTCGCCGCCGCGACCACCTTGAGCCCCGACGAAGGGATCACGTCCGGCAGCCGTTCGATACAGGAAAGCGGCATCGCGCTGCGCTTTGCCGCGGCGGAAGCGCGTGAGCTGCTGCTCGCGCGGGCCGCCGAACGCCTCGGCGTGACACTCGAGCAGCTGAGCGTGGCTGACGGCGTCATCTCCGCGCGCTCGGGCGGCAGCGTCACTTACTGGGAGCTCGCCGACGACGCTTTATTGCAGCGCGAAGCGACCGGCGAGGCGCCGCCGAAAACCGCCGCCGAATACACGCTCATCGGTCGCACGTTGGAGCGCATCGACATTCCCGCCAAAGTGCGCGGCGCGCCGGTGTACGTGCACGATCTGGAGCTTCCTGGAATGCTGCATGCGCGCGTCGTGCGCCCTGCGGGACCCGGTATGACGCTGGCCGCGCTCGACGCGGCGGAAGTCGAAGCGATGCCCGGCGTGGTCGCGGTGGTGCGCGACGGGTCGTTCCTCGCCGTCGTCGCAGAGCGTGAAGAGCAGGCGATACGCGGCGCGCGCCGCCTGGCGCGCATCGCCCAGTGGACCGGTGGCGGAGGTCTCCCGGGCACCGATCCGCGTTACCTGCTCGAAGGCGAAACCGAAGACGAAGTGGTCAGCGAAAAAGGCGCCGTAGTCACCACCGCCGGCGGGCTGCGCACCTTCAGCGCCGAATACTCGCGCCCCCACACCGCGCACGCGTCGCTCGGCCCGTCGTGCGCACTGGCGCAGTATGCCGCCGGACGCTATACGGTCTGGACCCACAGCCAGGGCATCTTCCCGCTGCGCAGCGATCTCGCGGCGACCCTCGGCGTCGACGCGAAGACGATAGAGATCGCCCACATGGAAGGCGCCGGCTGCTACGGCCACAACGCCGCCGACGACGTCGCGTGCGACGCGGCCCTGCTCGCCCGCGCGCTTCCCGAGCGGCCGGTGCGAGTCCAGTGGAGCCGCGAAGACGAATTCGGCTGGGAGCCTTATGGTTCGCCGATGGTGGTGCGCACCGAAGCGGCGCTCTCCGCCGACGGTGGAATCGCGAGCTGGAAGCTCGACGTGTGGAGCCACGGCCACAGCTGCCGTCCTCCCGGCAAAGACGGCGTGAACCTCCTTGCGGCGTGGCACCTCGCCAAACCGCTGAAGAGGGCGCGTCCGGGCAATCCTCCGCTGCCCGCCGGCGGCAGCCATCGCAACGCGGTGCCGCTGTACGACTTTCCGAACCTGCTCGTGACCAATCATCTCGTGCGCACCGCGCCGCTGCGCTCGTCCGCGCTGCGCTCGCTCGGCGCGCACGCGAACGTCTTCGCGATCGAATCGTTCATGGACGAGCTCGCGATCAAAGCCGACGCCGATCCGGTCGAATTCCGCCTGCGCCATCTGAAAGACCCGAGCGCCAGGGCGGTGTTCGAGAAAGTGGCCGAAATGGCCGGCTGGCGCCCGAAAGAGGACGGCGACGGCGAGCGCGGGCGCGGCATCGGCTTCGCGCGCTACAAGAACCTCGGGTGCTACATCGCGGTGATCGTCGAAGTGGCCGTCGCCGAAACAGTGCGAGTGCAGCGCGCGTGGTCGGCAGTCGACGTGGGCCAGGTGATCAACGCCGACGGCGTGGTCAACCAGATCGAAGGCGGCATCGTGCAGACGGTGAGCTGGACCCTCAAGGAAGCGATCACCTACGACCGCGAGACCGTCACCAGCCGCAACTGGGACGACTACCCGATCCTGACTTTCCCCGAAGTGCCCGAGATCGAAGTGGCCTTGATCGACCGTCCCGAGCTGCCGCCGCTCGGTGCGGGCGAAGGCACCCAGGGACCGACTGCGGCGGCCATCGGCAACGCGGTGTACAACGCGCTCAAGGTGAGGCTGCGCGACATGCCGTTTACGCGCGAGCGCCTGATTTCAGCGATGGTTTGAAAGGGGCAGCGTCAGGCGCAGTGGGTGTAGATC
>JAQGNC010000500.1 GCA_028292065.1 Betaproteobacteria bacterium | reverse complement strand
AGCGAAACCCAGAAGCTCACCGCGACCGGCGAAGCGCTCGTGTCCGACGTCAGGCGCATCGAGATGGACGCGCAGACCCGCGGTCACCAGCACCAGGCCCAGATCGAGAACATGAAGCGCTCCGTCGTCGCGCTCGAAGGCGAGCGCACGACCATCCAGGCGACGATCGAGAGGCTGAGGCAGGACATCGAGAAGCATCTCGTGCGGGCCCCGGTCGCCGGCACGGTCGGAGACGTGGTCCCGCTGCGCGTCGGCGCGTACGTCGCAGAAGGCCAGAAGCTCGCGACGGTCGTGCCTCGCGGCGGGCTGGTCGTGATCGCCGAGTTCACGCCGGCGGCAGTGCTCGGACGCATCCACCCCGGGCAGGCGGCGAGGCTGCGTCTCGACGGTTTCCCGTGGGCGCAGTTCGGCAGCATCGAAGCGACGGTGAGCCATGTCGCGACCGAGATCAGGGATAACCTGGTGCGGGTCGAGTTCACGCCGGTATCGACGTCCACCGGCAACATCGTCATGCAGCACGGCCTTCCCGGCTCGGTCGAAGTCAGCATCGAGAAGACGACGCCCGCGGTGCTGGTGCTGCGCGCCGCCGGCCAGATGGCCTCGAAGCCGATGCAGCAGGCGACACAGGCGGCGGCCGAGCCGAAGCCGTGACACCCGCGCGCGTGGAGCGGCGCTGGCTGGTGCCGGAGGTCGTGCAGACCTCCGCCATGGACTGCGGTCCGGCCTCGCTCAAGTGCGTGCTCGAAGGCTTTCGCATCCCGGTCAGCTACGGCCGGCTGCGCGAAGCGTGCCAGACCGACGTCGACGGCACGTCGATCGACACCATCGAGACGATCGCCAACCAGCTGGGCGTGACGGCCGAGCAGGTGATGATTCCCGCCGATCACCTGTTCATCGACGAAGCCGCGGCGCTGCCCGCCGTCGCGGTGGTCAAACACTCCGACGGCGCGACCCACTTCGTCGTCGTGTGGCGCCGTCACGGCTCGTGGCTGCAGGTGATGGACCCCGCGATCGGCAGGCGCTGGGTGCGCACCGATCGCTTCAATGAAGAACTTTTTCGTCACGAGATGAACGTGCCGGCCGAGGGCTGGCGCGGCTGGGCGGGCTCCGACGAGTTCCTCGTGCCCCTGCGCCGGCGCTTGGCGCAACTCGGCGCATCGCCCGCGCAGGTCCGCTCGCTCATCGATCGCGCGCTCACCGAATCGAACTGGTTCGGTCTGGGCTCGCTCGACGCCGCGGTGAGGTTCGTCGCTTCCCTCATCGACGCCGGCGGCCTCTCCCCGGACGCGCAGGCAGTGAACCTCGCGAGCACGCTCTACGCGCAGACCTACGGCAGCACCGAAGACATCTTCAGGATCATCCCGCGCAACTACTGGTCGGTCGTCCCCGACCGGCGCGATGACGAAGGCGTGCTGCAGCTCACGCTGCGAGGCGTCGTGCTGGTGCGCCTGCGCGGTCGCGTGAGCGCCGATGCGCCTGTCGACGCGGCGCACGAGACCCCCGCCCTCTCACCCGAGCTCACCGCGGCGCTCACCGAAAAGCCGGTCAATCCGCTGGGCACGATCTGGCATCTGCTCAGGGCCGACGGCATCCTCGGGCCTTTCGCACTGATGGGCGCGATGGGGCTCGCCGCCGGCGCAGTGCTCCTCGAAATCCTGCTCTTTCGCGGCCTCTTCGACATCTCGTGGGCGCTCAACCTGCCGAGCCAGCGCCTCGCGGCCGTCGGCGGCCTCGCGGTGTTCGGCGCGCTGCTGCTGCTCGTCGAAATCCCGATCGTGATGGAGGCGATGCGTTACGGCCGGCATCTCGAGACGCGGCTGCGGATGGCGCTGCTGGAGAAGCTGCCGCACCTGACCGACCGCTATTTCCACAGCCGGCCGGTTTCCGACATGGCCGACCGCAGCCACAGCATCCACCTGACGCGGCTCGTACCCGGCCTCGGACTTCATTTCGTGCAGGCGCTGTGCGACCTCACGTTCACGCTCATCGGGATCATCCTCATCGATCCGCACAGCCTCGGGCTCGCGCTCGTCATCGCGGTCGCTGCGATGGTCCTGCCGCTCGCGTTCCAGCCGCTCGTCAACGAGCGCGACCTGCGCGTTCGCAATCACGCCGGCGCGCTCAACGGTTTCTATCTCGATGCGCTGCTCGCGCTGGTGCCGATCCGTGCGCACGGCGCTGCGCAGGCGGTGCGCCGCCAGCACGAAGGCCTGCTGGTCGAATGGGCGCGCTCGAGCCGCGGCCTGATCCGCCTTTCGATGTCGGCCGACGCGGTGCAATCGCTGGTGTGTCTCGGCCTCGCCGGGCTGCTCCTGCTCCAGCATTTCCTGCGCTCGGGCTTTGCCACCGGCGGCGACCTCCTCCTGGTCTACTGGACCCTCAAGCTGCCGGCGATCGGCCAGGGCATCAGTGCGCTCGCGCAGCAGTATCCGGCGCAGCGCAACGTCCTGCTGCGGCTGCTCGAGCCGCTGTCGGCGCCGACCGAAATCGCACCGGGCGAAGCACAGGCGGCGAAGCTCGAGCCCGCCTCGTCGCCGCTACCGAAGCGCCCCGCTGCGGCCGACGTCTCGATCGAGAACGGCAGTGTGGTCGCCGGCGGCCACACCCTGCTCGAGGACGTCGATCTGCGTATTGCACCGGGCGAGCACATCGCCGTCGTCGGCTCGTCCGGAGCGGGCAAATCGACGCTGGTCGGCGTGATGCTCGGCTGGCACCGCCTCGCCGGCGGCACCTTGTTGATCGACGGCGAGCGCTCGACGCCCGCCGGGCTGATGCGCCTGCGCCGCGAGATCGCGTGGGTCGATCCCGCGATCCAGATCTGGAACCGGCCTTTCCTCGAGAACCTGAATTACGCGGTCGACGGCGACGCCCTCGAGCGCACCGGCGCCGCGATCGACGCCGCGGACCTGCGGCGCCTGCTGCAGAAGCTGCCTGACGGGCTGCAGACCTGGCTCGGCGAAGGCGGGGCGCTGCTCTCCGGCGGCGAAGGCCAGCGGGTGCGTCTCGCCCGCGCGCTCATGCAGTCGGGCGTGCGCCTGGCGCTGCTGGACGAGCCTTTTCGCGGCATGGACCGCGATCAACGCACGCGGCTGCTGACCGAGGCGCGCGCGTGGTGGAAAGACTCAACGCTGCTTTGCGTCACCCACGACGTCGGCGAAACCCTCGCGTTCGATCGCGTGCTCGTCGTCGAAGGCGGGCGCATCGTCGAGGACGGCGTGCCGTCACACCTGGCAGAGAACGGCTCGCGCTATCGCGAGCTGCTCGAGGCCGAGAACACCGTCCGCAGCCAGATGTGGAAAAGCGCGCAGTGGCGGCGGCTGCGCGTCGAAAACGGCTGCATCGAAGAGTCCCGCGCCGAACCGGCAGGACCTCGCGCGCTGGCTGCCTCGACGCCCCGTCACGCGAGGGCTGCGCAATGACGGCGCTCTCCGCAGCCGCGACGCACGAACCGCGGCGGCCGGCGCCCGCTGCGATGGACCTGACCGCGGTGCAATGGCCGTATTCGAGGCTCGGCGAAGCGCTCGAAGAGCTCGCGCGGCGCTCGGGTCTACAGCCCGCGTCGAAAGACGTGCCGGTGCCGCCGGACGCGTCAGACAACGCTGCGGCCGACGATCTGGGCCGCTGG
>JAQGNC010000473.1 GCA_028292065.1 Betaproteobacteria bacterium | reverse complement strand
CGCACTGCGCCGCAGTCGAAGGGTGAACGGCAGTGTTCATGCTTCGACAAGCTCAGCACGAACGGCCTTCCATACTTCTGCGAATTTGTGACTCGCCACACCAGTGGCGCGCGGCGTTACTCGGGTTTGATGCCCGCGGCCTTGACCACCCTGCCCCACTTCGCCGCTTCGCTCTTGAGATACTGCGCGAACTCCGCAGGGGTGTCGCCGATCGGCTCGAGGCCTTGGGCTGCGAGACGTTTCGCGGTCGCCGGTTCGTTCAGTACCGCGACGATCTCGCGGTGCAGCCGGTCGATCACCGCGCGCGGGGTTTTCTTGGGCGCGACGACGCCGTTCCAGTTGTTCGCCTCATACCCCGGCAGACCGGCTTCGGCGATGGTCGGCATCTCCGGAAAGAGCGGTGAGCGCGCGCGGGTTCCGACCCCGAGCCCACGCAGACGCGCCGCGCGGATATGCGGCTGCGCGGTGGTGAGATTCGCCATCATGAGATCCACACGCCCTGCGACGAGATCGGTGACGGCCGGCGCGCCGCCTTTGTAAGGCACGTGCTGCGCGTCGAGGGCGGCCATGCTCATGAAGAGCGCCATCGCGAGATGGCTTGCGCCGCCGACGCCGCTCGAACCGTAGTTGTATTTCCCGCGATTCGCCTTGAGCAGCGCGACGAGCTCTTTCACCGAAAGCGCAGGAAGCGCCGGATGCACGACCAGCAGGTTGCTCGCGCCCGCGACGTTCGTCACCGCCGCAAAGTCGCGGTCGAGGTCGTAAGGCACTTTCCCGTAGAGCGCAGGGTTGACCGCGAGCGGCGGCGTCGCCATCAGGAACGTGTAACCGTCGGCAGCCGCCTGCGCCGCGATCTCTGTGCCGACGATCGTTCCCGCACCGGTGCGGTTATCGATGACGACCTGCCGGCCGAGACGCTCGCCGAGCTGCTGTCCCACGACACGCGCGAGCGTGTCGGTCGACCCGCCTGCGGCATACGGCACGATGAGGCGTATCGGTTTGGACGGATACGCAGCCTCTGCGGCGAACAGCACCGGGGCGAACAGCGCGACGACAAGACCCGCGAGAATTTTCATGCGGCGAACCTTAAAAGCTTCGCGCGCTGTGCTCAATGCGCGAAGCACGTTCAAAATGGATTCCGGATCACCTGCGCTTGCGCGCGTCCGGAATGACGATCTCCATATGAGCCGTCATTCCAGCGCGCGCGGAATCCATGTCGATCTTGGACCACGTTCAAAAATGGATTCCGGACCACTCGCGCTCGCGCGCGTCCGGAATGACGAGTGCCGTAAATCGGCGTCTGTCCCCGAGGTAGCCGTAATCGAAAGTGGTGAAGCGAGCGGGAGTGAGCCTGAAGGAAAGGAGGTCCCGGAGGAAAACCCTGGTTTTCCTCCGAGGCGTCCGCCCCCGCCAGCGGAACCGTTGTATCGCGGCTCAGCCGCGATACAACGGTTCCGGCTGCGTGAAGAACGAATGCAGGATGTGATAGACCATCCGGTAATTGATCTGCTGGAAGCTCGCGTGCGAGATGCCGGCCATGACGGTGAACTGCTTGTCGGGGTTCGGGAGCTTGTCGAAGAATTTCATGAGGTCGTCGAAGCTCGCGATGCCGTCCCACTGCCCGCGCATGATGATCGTCGGCGAGGTGATCTTCTCGGGATCGACGACCGGAAGATTCGCGCACATGTCGACGTAGGTGCCGGTCGGCATGGAATCGTCGAGCGCGAGGATCGCGTCCGCGAACGCTTCGACCGTCGCGGCTTCGGCGCAACCCGGATGGTCG
This sequence comes from Betaproteobacteria bacterium, assembly GCA_028292065.1. Taxonomy (GTDB): domain Bacteria; phylum Pseudomonadota; class Gammaproteobacteria; order Burkholderiales; family SG8-41; genus JAQGMV01. The sequence continues at coordinate 2,214 of JAQGNC010000473.1, read as the reverse complement.
CGGTTGAAGACCGAATGCACGAAAGCGCGGTCGATCGGCCGGCGGTCCATCTTCTGGAAGTCGGGGAGCTTCTTGGCGCGCTCGGCGAGGGTCGGGCTGCCTTCGCCGGTCCACACGAATGCGTCGAGCGCGAGGCGGGCGACGCGGTCCGGATGCCGCTGCGCGAACATCGCCGCACGCAGCGCGCCGGAGGAAATGCCGTACACCAGAAACTTCCTGATGCCCCGCGTTTTCATGATGTAGTCGGTCGCCGCGGCGAGGTCGTCGGCGCCGTCCGCGATATAGAACTTGCTGTCGCGGCTCTTATCGGAGCGGCCGTAACCTTCGTGGTCCACGGTCCAGGTGTTGAAGCCGCGCTGGGCGAACCAGTCCATCGCCGACGAATCGGCGCGGCCGGGGACGGTCAGGTCGAACGTCGGCTGCGACGCCATCGACGAGCCGTGCACGAACAGCACCGTGGGCTTGCTCGCATCGGGAGTGCCGACATACTTTTCCCACAGGAAAAGCTTCGCGTCTCCTTTTTTGGTCCAGTGTTCGTTACCCGTGACTGCCTGCGATTGACTCATGGTGACCTCGTGCGGAAGATTCAAAGAGGGCCGCAGTCTAAGGACAGCCGCACGCATCCGTCAAATGATGGACTCTCGTTTGCGGGCCGCGCGCGCGCCATCCTATACTTACGCCCGCTCTCCCGACCCATCACCGTCTGTCCGACTCCCCGCGAAACATGTCTCCCAATTACTCGACGCAGTTCGAAAGCGTCCGTGACAAAGTCAGCCCCGAAGAATGGCAGGCGCGAGTCGATCTCGCCGCGTGCTACCGCCTCATGGACAAGTTCGGCATGACCGATCTCATCTACAACCACATCACCCTGCGCATCCCCGGCACCGAGCACCTGCTGATCAACCTCTACGGGCTGCTCTACAAGGAGATCACCGCGTCGAGCCTCGTCAAGATCGACGTCGAAGGCGAAATCATCGCGAAACCGGATACCGACTACGGCATCAACAAGTCGGGGTACGTGATCCACGGGGCGATCCACAAAGCCCGGCCCAACGTGAACGCGATCATCCACAGCCACACCCGCGCAGGCATCGCCGTGTCGGTGATGAAGGACGGGCTGCTGCCGATGAGCCAGACCTCGATGCGCTTCGTCGGGCACATCGGCTATCACGATTACGAAGGGCCGGCGACCGACCTTGCCGAGCGCGAGCGCCTCGTGCACGATCTCGGCGACCACAACGCGATGATCCTGCGCAACCACGGGTTGCTCACGTGCGGGCCGAGCGTCGCGCAGGCGTTCAACACGATGTACAACCTCGAGCTTTCGTGCCGTGCGCAGGTCGATGCGATGGCCGCGCGCACCGAGCTCACCCTGCCGCCCGAGGAAGTGCTGGCCCACACCGCCAACATGTACCAGCCCGGCACCCGCCGCCCTTACGGCGAGCTCGAGTGGCACGCCATGAAGCGTTTCCTCGATGCGGAGGAAAAGAATTCAGGATATCCGCCTCATTGGCATTAAAGCGTGAACGCGTGAACGGGTGAACAGGTGAACGGGCAAGCCCGCACCAGGGTCGGCCCGGAGTACCCGCTTCATCACTGTTCACTCGTTCACCCGTTCACCCGTTCACCCGTTAACCGCGGTAGCCCAAAAAAAATGGACTTCACCATCACCGAAGAGCAGCGCGCGTTCGTGGACACGGTTCGGCGCGCCTGCCAGAAAGAATTCGCGCCGCGCGCGATCCGCTGGCTCGACGGTACGTGGCCGGAAGAGAACATGAAGCGCCTCGCGGAGCTCGGGGTGCTCGGGATGTCGGTGCCGCAGGAGTACGGCGGCTCGGGCCTGTCGATCCTCGACACCGTGCTCGTGCTCGAAGAGATCGGGAAAGTCTGTTACGTCACCGCGATGGCGGTGCTCGGCGAAGTCGGCACGCAGACGCGGATCATCTCGACTTACGCCCCCGAATCGATCAAGCAGAAGATCCTGCCGAGGGTCGCCACCGGTGAAGCGATCCTCGCGATCTGCATGACCGAGCCCGACGCCGGCACCGACGTGCCGGCGTACAAGACGAACACCGTCATCAAAGGCGACCGCATCGTCGTCAAAGGGGTGAAGACGCTGATCTCGCGCGCCGACATCGCCGAGATGTTCGTGGTGTTCACGCGGGTGAACGGCGTCCCCGGCGCCGAAGGCATCGGCTGCGTGCTCGTGCCGGG
>JAQGNC010000465.1 GCA_028292065.1 Betaproteobacteria bacterium | reverse complement strand
AGGGTTGGGGAGAGGGGAAACGGGTTTACGCTTTTTCGATGATCCGCACTCGGGGTGCGAGTGCACACAGGAGCTCGTATCCGACTGTTCCCGCCGCGGTCGCCACGTGTTCCACCGGATTGCCTTCCCCCCACAGCACCACCCTGGTGCCGACTCGGGCTTCAGGCACGCCGGAAAGATCGACGGTGAGCATGTCCATCGAGACGCGGCCGAGGGTGCGAGTCAGTCTATCACCCACGAGTACCGGAGTATCCGTGGGCGCATGCCGCGGATAACCGTCGGCGTAGCCGCACGCGACCACGCCGATGGGTTGCGCCGTCTCGGCGGTGTAAGCGCCGCCGTAACCGACCGCTTCACCCGGCGCGAGATCGCGCACCGCGATGATCTCGCTCGCGAGCGTCATCACCGGTTTCAGGTCGACGTCGGCGCCGGTGGTCCCGGCGAAAGGCGAGCACCCGTAGAGCATGATGCCGGGGCGCACGACATCGGCGTGGGTCTGCGGGTGGCGCAGGATCGCCGCGGAATTCGCGAGGCTGCGCGCCATCGCCTGCCCCGCCGTCGCCCGCTCGAAGCGCTCGAGCTGCCACTGCACCCCTTTCTCATCGTCGGCGTTCGCGAAATGAGTGATCAGGGTGATCGCGCCGACGGCCGGATTGGCTTTCACCTGCTCGAGCGCGGCTTTGATATCGCCCGGCGGGAAACCGAGGCGGTTCATCCCGCTGTCGAGCTTGACCATCACATCGATGGCGCGCCCTGCGGGAAGCCCGCGCATCATCTCGAGCTGCTCGAAGCTGTGCACCACGGTGGAGAGACGGTATTCGCGGATGACCGACAGCTCGCGCGCCTCGAAAAAACCTTCGAGCAGCACGATCGGCTGCTCAAAGCCGGTCTCGCGCAGGCGTACCGCCGCATCGAGCTCGACCACCGCGAATCCGCCGGCGTCGGCGAGCGCGCGCGCGGCGCGTGCGATCCCGTGCCCGTATGCGTTCGCCTTCACCACCGCCAGCGCCGCCGCGCCCGGGGCGAGCCGGCGCGCAACGCCGTAGTTGTGGCGTAGCGCCGCCAGATCGATCGTTGCCGAGATCGGTCTCAAGCTGCTGCGGCCTCGCGCGAGCGCGCCTGCCTCACGCCTGCGTATGCAAGCGCGCGAGCTCGCGCATGCGGCCGGTCGCGAACTCGACGAAAGTCGTGAGCAGCCGCGAGCGGAATTTCTCCTTCGGGTGCACGACCGAGAGGGTGCGCATGAGCCGCGGCGCGAGCGGTATCGCAACCACCGAGCCCAGCTTCAGCTCCTTGGCGATCGTCGCGCGCGAGACGATCGCCACCGCGATCCCGGTCTCGACCACGCCTTTCATCGCTTCGGGACTGCCGAGCTCCATCACGAGGTTCAGGTCCTCGGGCGGCACGCCGCGCTCGCGAAAATAGTTGTCGGTGAACTCGCGGGTTCCGGAGCCCGGCTCGCGCCGCACGATCGGTATCGCGGCAATGTCGTGCGCGGTCACCGTCCTGCGCGTCGCGAGCGCGTGCGTCGGCGCGCAGATGAGGACGAGCTCGTCGTCGCAGCAGATTTCGTTCTGCAGGCTCGGGAGATACGAAGGGGACTCGATCAGGCCCACGTCGATCGTGTGATCGGCGACGCGGTTCACGATCGTTTCCGAATTCGCGACGGTCATGTGCGCCTGCACTTCAGGGTGCCGCGCTTTGAACTCGCCGAGGATCTGCGGCAGGATGAACTCGGCGATCGTCGTGCTGGCGCCGAGCAGCAGCGGTCCGGCCACCACGCCGGTGAGATCGGCGACCCGCGTGTCCATTTCTTCCGACATCGTGAGTATCCGCTCGGCGTACTCGACGACGATCCTTCCCGCGGGCGTCAGCGCGATCCTGCCGTGGCTGCGCTCGAAGAGCCGCGTATTGAAGTGCTCTTCGAGCTGCTTCACCTGGAAAGTGACCGCGGGCTGCGTCATGAAAAGCTGTTCCGCGGCTTTGGTGAAGCTCAACTGCTTCGCTACGGTATAGAACACTTGCAGGCGGCGGTCGGCCATGGTGACGCATCGAAAAGGAAAACGTGCCGGGTACAGGCGGCGGGCTGAACGGGTGAGCGCCGAAGCGCGTGCAAGGCGCGGCTTCTCTCCGCTGTGCCGTTCCGATAGTATGCGAACACATTTTAACCGCAGCGTGCTCGCGCGCCGAGGAGGATGAGATCGATATTTTTGCTGCGTATGCACACACTGCGGGGTACGTCCCCGCCAGCGCGCCCTCCGCCGCGGGTATGGTATAACCCCGCGGTCTTTCCAAAAGCCTCCCGCGACACCTCCGCGTTTCAGCCTTTCGGCACGATGCCACTCGGTTTTTACCTCATCATGGCGGCGCAGTTTTTTTCGTCGCTCGCCGACAACGCCCTGCTCGTCGCGGCGATCGCACTGCTCATGCAGATGCAGACGCCCGAGTGGATGACGCCGCTGCTGAAGTTCTTCTTCACGGTCTCGTACGTCCTTTTCGCCGCTTTCGTCGGCGCTTTCGCCGACTCGATGCCCAAGGGCCGGGTCATGTTCCTCACCAACCTGGTGAAGATCGGCGGCTGCCTGATCATGTTCTTTCACGAGATCCTGACCGTGCCGGGAATCGCCGGCTACATGGTGGTGCTCCTCGCGTACAGCGTCGTGGGCATGGGCGCTTCGGCCTACTCGCCGGCCAAATACGGAATCCTCACCGAGCTCCTGCCCCACCACCGCCTCGTCATCGCCAACGGCTGGATCGAAGGGCTGACCGTGGCCTCGATCATCCTCGGCACGCTGCTCGGCGGCGTCCTCATCAGCCGGGCGGTCTCGTCGGTCCTGCTCGCCTTCGACGTGCCGTGGATCGACACCGGCATCGACACCGCGCCCGAAGCCGCGATCGCGGTGATCATGCTGTTCTACCTGATCGCGGCGATATTCAACCTCTACATCCCGGACACCGGCGTCGACCATCGCGCGCCGAGCCGCAACCCGGTGTTCCTGGTGCGCGAGTTCGCGCACTGCGTGAAGCTCCTGTGGAGCGACAAGCTCGGCCAGATCTCGCTCGCGACGACGACCCTTTTCTGGGGCGCGGGCGCGACCCTGCAGTTCATCGTGCTGAAATGGGCGGAAGTCGCGCTCGGCTACACGCTCTCGCAGGCGACGGTGCTGCAGGGGGTGTGCGCGGTCGGCATCGCGGTCGGCTCGGTCGTCGCCGCGCGGTTCGTGCCTTTACGCCGCTCGGTCGACGTCGTGCCGGTGGGCATCGCGATGGGCCTCGTGGTCATCGCGATGAACTTCGCCACGAGCGTGGCGGTAGCCATCCCGCTGATGATCCTGATCGGCGCGCTCGCGGGTTTTTTCGTGGTGCCGATGAACGCCCTGCTCCAGCATCGCGGCCATATCCTCATGGGCGCCGGCCACTCGATCGCGGTGCAGAACTTCAACGAGAACCTGTCGATCCTGGTGATGCTGAGCGTCTACGCGCTCCTCATGTGGCTCGACTTCTCGATCTACACCGTGGTCATCGTCTTCGGGCTCTTCGTCTCATCGACCATGGTGCTGGTGCGCCGCCGCCACCTGTACAACCTGACCCGAAGTGACATGCCGACGATACCGGCCGACGCGTCACACTGAAGTTCGGTGAACGGGTGAACGGGTGAACGGGTCAAGCCGCGCCAGGGCACCGCGGCCTGCCTGCTGACCAGAGGCGCGTCTCCCGGGAGCCCCCGGTTTAATACCCGTTCACCTGTTCACCCGTTCACCGCATTAAACCCGTTCACGCGTTCACCCGTTCACCCGTTCACCCGTTCACGCCATCGCCTGACATTTGAACCGCTTCACCTTCTCCATATTCGTGCCTTCGATGCGGATCAGCCGGGTCGGGCCGGCGCGGCTGGGGGAGTGCAGGTCGCCTTCGTTGTAGACGTGGGCGACGCCCGGGGTGAGCTTGTAATCGCGTCGCTTCTTCACTGTGCCCGCCTTTTCCGCACTCGCGGGCTCAATCAGGTCCCAATCGGTCATCGCGGTTACGCCGCGCGCCTGCCCGTAGATCGCCCACGAAGGTCCGTGGTCGTGAGGCGGGCTTTCCTTGGGGCCGGTGTAGTTGTGCGCGAGGATGCAGAAACCGAGATCGGGGTCTTCGTAGAGGATCTTGCGCTCGGGGGAAGCGTCGCTGAACTGCGCCGCGACGAAATCCTCGTCTTTCAGCGCTTCCTGCAGCGCTGCCGAGACCTTGCTGCGGCCGGTCGAATTGTTTTCGGCTTTCAGTATCTCGCGGCATTTCGCGGCGAATGCTT
>JAQGNC010000446.1 GCA_028292065.1 Betaproteobacteria bacterium | reverse complement strand
CAAAGGCTTAAAGCAGGAATCGGGACGCAAAGAAAAGCCGGGGACGCAAAGGAAGACCGAGTCGATGCAGTGCGTAACAGCGACTGCCGATACGTATTACTTTGCGTCCTTGCTTCTTCCTTCGCGTCCTTCCTTTCCTGCTTTGCTTTACAGGACTGCAAAAGCACTCGCCGCCGCACTGACCGTCTGGTCGATCTGCGCCGGGCCGTGGGCTGACGACACGAAACCCGCTTCGAAAGCCGACGGCGCGAGATAAACCCCTGCGGCGAGCATCGCGTGGAAGAAGCGGTTGAAGCGCTCCACGTCGCACTGCATGACTTCCCGGTACGACTGCGGCACGGCATCGCGGAAGTACAGCCCGAACATCCCCCCGACGCTGTGCGCGCAGAACGCGATTCCCGCGCCGCGCGCGGCTTCGGTCAGGCGCTCGCAGAGTGAGCGCGTCGTGGCCGTGAGCGTGTCGTAGAAGCCCGCCGCCTGCACCAGCTTCAGCGTCGCGAGACCCGCCGCGAGCGCGACCGGATTCCCCGAGAGCGTCCCGGCCTGGTAGACCGGCCCGAGCGGCGCGATTGATTGCATGACGTCGCGGCGCCCGCCGAAAGCGCCGACCGGCATGCCGCCGCCGATGACTTTTCCGAGCGTCGTGAGGTCGGGCTTAATCCCGTAGAGCGCCTGCGCGCCGCCGAGCGCAACCCGAAAACCGGTCATCACCTCGTCGAAGATGAGCAGCGCGCCATGCCGCGTGCACAGGGCGCGCGCCGCTTCCAGAAACTGCGGCCGCGGCGCGACGAGGTTCATGTTGCCCGCGACCGGCTCGACGATCACCGCCGCGATCTCGGCGCCGGCGGTTTCGAACGCGCGCTCGAGCGCAAGCTCGTCGTTGTAATCGAGCACGAGGGTGTGCATCGTGGTCTCGGCCGGCACGCCCGCCGAGCTCGGCTGGCCGAACGTGAGCGCGCCCGAACCCGCTTTGACGAGCAGCGCGTCGGCGTGGCCGTGATAGCAGCCTTCGAACTTGATGATCTTCGAGCGTCCGGTGTAGCCGCGCGCGAGCCTGATCGCGCTCATCGTCGCTTCGGTTCCCGAGCTCACCAGGCGCACCTGCTCGATCGACGGCACGAGCTTGCACAGGAGCTCGGCCATCTCGACTTCGCTCTCGGTCGGCGCGCCGAACGAAAGCCCCAGCGCCGCCGCGCGCGTGACCGCTTCGATCACCGCGGGATGCGCGTGACCCGCAATCAGCGGCCCCCACGAGCCGACGTAATCGATGTAGCTCGAGCCGTCGACGTCCCACACCAGAGGGCCGGTGCCGCGCTGGAAGAAGAGCGGCGTGCCGCCGACGGCGCGAAACGCGCGCACCGGCGAGTTGACGCCGCCGGGCGTGAAAAGCTGGGCGCGGCTGAAGAGCTTCTGGCTTTGATTCATGGCGCAACCCCGGAATGATCGAAGACGCATGCGAAGTCTTGCGCCGCCGCTTTGACGTCGGCGGCGCCGAACACGGCTGAAATCACCGCGAGCGCATCGGCGCCGGCGTCCACGAGCTCGCGTGCATTCGCTATCGTAATGCCGCCGATCGCGACGATGGGCACGTCGAGCTCGCGCCGCGCCTGTTCGAGCAGCTCGATCGGCGCGTGCACCGCGCCCGGTTTGACCCGGGACGCAAAGAAACTGCCGAACGCGACGTAATCGGCGCCGCCCGCCTGCGCGTCAAGCGCGAGCTCGAGACGGTTGTAGCACGAGACGCCGATGAGCTTGGCGGCGCCGAGCGTTTGCCGCGCGAGCGCCATCGCACCGTCCTCCGCGCCGAGGTGCACGCCGGCGGCATCGATCTCGAGCGCGAGGTCGGCAAAATCGTTGACGATGAGCGCGGCGCGGTGCGCATCGCACAGCGCTTTCAACGCGCGGCCCTGCTCGAGCCGCAGTGCGGGGGACGCCGTTTTATTGCGGTACTGAATCGTGCGCGCGCCGCCTTCGAGCGCCGCGGCGACCTGCGCGAGCAGCGTCGAGGTGTGCGCTTCGTCGGGCGTCACCGCGTACAGGCCGCGCAGCGCCGGACGACTGCCGCTACGGTCCGCGCTCACTCCTCGCGCGTGCTGCGGTCGTCCGCAGCTTCTTCCTCGCGCGCCCAGAACAGGCGATCGGGGATGTGCTGGCCCATGCCCGGGCGGAAGGCCGACTTGAGCGTCTGCCAGGTGTATTCCTGCGCGTCCTTCACTGCGTCTTCGATCGCGAGACCGTTCGCGATGGTCGCTGCAATGGCCGAGGCGAGGGTGCAGCCCGAGCCGTGAAACGAGCCGGGAAGCCGCTGCCAGCTGTCGCTGCGCAGAATGCCATCCTGGCCGTAGAGGATGTTGATGACCTGCGGCGTGTTCTCGTGGGTGCCGGTGACGAGCACGTATTCGCAGCCGCTCGCAATCAGCCGGCTCGCGCACTCCGCCATGTCGGGATCGTCGTCCTCGTTGCTGTCGTCGATCCCCAGGCGGCGCGCTTCGAGGCTGTTGGGCGTGATGATCGTCGTCTGCGGCACGAGCAGCTCGCGCAGCGCGATGACCATCTCTTCCGACGCGAGCTCGTCGCCGCGCCCCGAGGCGAGCACCGGGTCGAGCACGAGCGGGATCTCGGGGTAGTCGGAGACGACTTCGGCGATCGCCGCGATCGTTTCCACGCTGCCGAGTACGCCGATCTTGAAAGCGGCGACCGGCATGTCTTCGAGGACGCAACGCGCCTGGTCGGCGACCCATTCGGCGTCGATCGCCATCACGTCGTCGACGCCGGTGGTGTCCTGAATCGTAATGGCGGTGATGACGGAAAGCGGATGGCAGCCCATGCTCGAGAGGGTCATGATGTCCGCCTGCAGACCCGCGCCGCCGCTGGGATCGGACGCGGCGAAGACGAGCACTATCGGAGGGAGGTCGGGCATGGGAGGGGGTGCGCGTATCGCGAGTTTTGGGATACGCGAGGCGAATCGTTTAAAATCAAATTTTAACCCAATTCCCCTCTCACCCCTTCGAAAGCGACATGACTCCGGCGGACACTGAAGTATTCAAGACTTACATGTGCCTCATCTGCGGCTTTATCTATGACGAAGCCGCGGGCATTCCCGAAGAAGGGATCGCGCCGGGCACGAAGTGGGAAGACGTTCCGATGAACTGGACGTGCCCCGAATGCGGCGCGCGCAAGGAAGACTTCGAGATGATCGAAGTCTAGTATCAAGCGTCAAGTTGAACAGCGGACACCAAACACTCGACACCGGAGCACGACAGTGCGACTGCTGCACACCATGATTCGCGTCGGCGATCTCGATCGCTCGATCGCTTTCTACACCGAAGTGCTGGGCATGCGTCTTCTTCGCAGGACCGATTACCCGTCCGGGCGTTTCACCAACGTCTTCGTCGGGTATGAAGACGAATCGAAAGCCGCGGTGCTCGAGCTCACGCACAACTGGGACACCCAGTCCTACGATCACGGCAATGCTTTCGGCCACGTCGCGGTCGAAGTCGCGGACGCTGCGAAAGCGTGCGACGAAGTGCGCAAGCGCGGAGGGAAGGTCGTGCGCGAAGCGGGTCCGATGAAGCACGGGACGACGGTGATCGCGTTCGTGGAAGATCCGGACGGATACAAGATTGAATTCGTTCAGCGCTAGCGCTGAACAATTCAATCTTCTGTTACGCCAAAGAGGGAAACCAAGGTTTCCCTCCTTGAACCTCCTTTCCTTCGGCGCTCTGCCGAGCGCTTCGCTGGTCTGAAGCACTTCAAACCACCCCCACCCTAACGCTCCCCTTCAAGGGGAGGGAATGTCATCCGCAGCGCGGATAACTCTCCTTCCCGTTCAGGTGGGGGTGGGTTTAAGCCGTCGGGGGGTTTCGCGTCGCGCGAAAATCCGCGATGCGGATGAACGCTTCTACGCCCAGCGTCTGCGCGCGGGCTTGGGCGTCGATGCCCAGCATTTCGAAATCGGCAGCAGTCAGGACACTGCCCAGGGTATTGCGCAAGGTCTTGCGGCGTTGGGAGAACGCGAGGGCGACGGTGGCGGAGAGGAGCTTTTCGTCGTCGGCGCGGCGCCACGCGCCGGTTCGCGGGGCCATGCGGATGACCGCGGAATCGACTTTCGGCGCGGGCCTGAAAGCTTCGGGCGCGACGTCGAGCACTTTCTCCATCTCGAAGCGGTATTGCAGCATCACCGAGAGCCGCCCGTATTCGGAAGCGCCGGGCGGCGCCGCCATGCGCTCGACGACTTCCGACTGCAGCATCACGTGGATGTCGTAAATCGCGTCGGCGCTCTCCCACAGATGAAAAAGTATCGGCGTCGAGATGTGATACGGCAGGTTGCCGACGACGCGCAGCTTCGGTCCCAAAACCGCGAAGTCGAACTCGAGCGCGTCGCCTTCGTGGATGACGAGCGCGTCGGCCGCGAATTCGTTTCTCAGGCGCGCGACGATGTCGCGGTCGATCTCGACCACGTGGAGCGGTCGCACGACGCGAGCGAGAGGCCGCGTGATCGCGCCCAGGCCAGGTCCGATCTCGACCATGGTATCGCCGGGGCGCGGGCCCACTGCTTCGACGATGTCGTCGATCGCGGTTTCGTCGACGAGAAAGTTCTGGCTGAAACGCTTGCGAGGCCGGTGCGACATCAGTATTCGGGTCCGCGACGGCTCGCGCCGCTCAGGCTTTCGCC
>JAQGNC010000432.1 GCA_028292065.1 Betaproteobacteria bacterium | reverse complement strand
CGGCGACGTCGGTCCCGTCGACCATCGCCGCGCTATGCACCTTCGCAACCGACGCAGCGGCGATCGGCTCCCAGTCGAACGTGCGAAAGATGTCTTCCACGCGGCCGCCGAGCTCACGCACGAGCATTTGCCTGAACGCCGCCGCAGGGACCGGAGGCACGCGGTCGAAGAGCAGCGCGAGCTCGCTGCAGATGTCTTCGGGAAGGATGTCGAAGCGCATCGCCATGAACTGGCCGAGCTTGACGTAGGTCACGCCGAGATCCTGGAGTGTCCCGCGCAGGCGCTCGCCGACCAGTCTTGCGGGAGGCCTGCGCCCGACAAGCCGCCGCGCCAGCAGCGGGACGAGGAACGCGGCAACCTTCCAGGCAAGCAGCGCGCCGCGCATCAGGTCGAGCAGGGCGCTCGCCCACGGGCGTCCGGGCTCGGCTGCCGCGGGTGCCTGCCGCGACTGCGCGGTCACGCGCACGCGGTGCGGCGACACCGGGCGCGCGATGTGCCGTTACGCCCGCTCATCAGATGAGGCGGCCTGCGTAGTAGACGGCCGCGCCCAGCGCTGCCGCGACCGGTATGGTAAAAAGCCATGCCGCGAGGACGCTCGAGAGGACGCGCATGTTCGCGGTGCCGTTCGTGAGCCCTATGCCCACGATCGAGCCGGTGGCGACGTGGGTGGTGGACAGCGGAAGCCCCAGCGGGGTCGCGCAGATGACGAGCAGGGCCGTGACGATGTTCGCAGTGCACGCCTGGCCGTCGTTCATCTTCGATATTTTCTTGCTCATCGTAAGCGCGACTTTACGCGCGTTGAGCAAGCCGCCCACGGCCATGCCGATCGCGATGGCGAGACATCCGAGCTGGATGTCCCATGCCGGTATGACGAGCAGCAGCGCGACGAGCTTGGGGGTGTCGTTCATGCCGCGGGCGAAGCTCACTCCCACGGCGCTCGCGTAGTGCACGCCGTCGACGATCGGCTGTACGCGCACGCCGAAGAATTCGCCGGTGTATTTCTCGAAACATTCGGACGTGGAGCCCATCGCCGCCACGGTCGTGACATTGCCGAGACTCGCGCGGGCGGCCGACAACCCGCTGCCCGCAGGGTCGGAGAAGCGGGCGACCGGCACGAAAACGGAACCCACGCAGACGCAGGTCTCACGGCTGATGCGCATGCGCGTGGCCGTGCGATGCATCACCCAGTAGAGCATCGAGGTGAGTCCGATCGCGATCAGCGGACCGAGCACCAGCGGTGCGACGAACTGCGCGCCGAGCACCGACAGATTCAGATTGGGGCCGATTGCTGCTGCCCCGGCGCCGATGATGCCCCCGATCAACGCGTGGGTCGTCGAGATCGGCAGCCCGCGCCAGGTTGCGAGGAGTACAGTCGCCGCCGCCGCGGCGGCGACCGCCATGGCGAAGACCGGGGTCGAGACCACATCGCTCGACACGATGCCGCGCCCGGAAAACTGCTTGACCAGCGCCGCGGCCATGTAAATGGAAGCGACGCTCCCGGCGAAAGTGGCCGCGGTCGCCAGGGTGAGCGCGCGCTTGTAGGTCGCAGCGCCGCTGCCGTAGAGCGTGGCCACACCCTTGAAATTGTCGTTCGCGCCGTTGGCATACGCCATGAACAAAGAGAATACGAGCAGCAGCGCAAGAATCAGCATGATCGCTCCTTTCCTGTTCAGCCGCGTTATTGCAAGCACGGTGGTCCGGACAATACGGCAAGCGTCACAACGCAATACGCAGTACGCATGACCCCGTTACGACTGCGCGGGTGTTTCTCCGAAAGTCGCGCCGGCGCGGTGCCTGCGCAGTCGGTCGATCACCGCGGCTTCGTCAGGCCATCCGCGGTGCATGACATGATTGAGAACGCCTCCCTTGCGGCTCGCAACGACGGTCCCGTCAGCGAACACATCGAATTGGCCGAGGTGCCCCGGTGCGACTGCGACCTCGATGCCGAGCTCGTGTCGAATGCGTTCAGCGAGCTTGCGCGCGCGGCCGGCGAGGCCGCACGTCGCGCAAAACCGAATCTCGACTTGCATGCGGACCCGTGAGCGGGGCGCCGTTGCGCGACGCTTTACACCTCGCGCCGCGTGCTACCGGCGGTGCTCGAGCGCTCCGTGCGGCTGGCGCCGTTGCCCGAGCCGGACGCCGGCGCTTGCGTGGTGCGCTGCGAATCGGCGCCGCAACATCTGCCGCTCAGATCTTCGACGGTGTTCGCAAACACGCGCGTGGTGCCGACGGTGAACTGAGTGCCAGCGCTGGCCCACGCCTGCATCAAGCGGGTGAGTGCGACACCGATGCGGTCGGCCGCCTCATCGCTGGAGCACGAAGGCTGACGGGAGTAATCGTTTCTGCCATTCATGTGGCGTCTCCTTATCGGTTGCGCAATAGAAGAACGGATGATGCCGCGGGATATATGTGTGGAGTCTGAAGACGTGAGGAGGCTGACACCGTGCGCGCAGCTACACGCGCCGCGGTCGTGAGCGTTGCCGGACGCATCGGCGCCCGACGCGAAGAAGCGCGCGGTACAACGAAGTGGAGGGCACCGATACGGTGCGTTGTCTTTGCAGGAACGGCGGCAGCGATTGCGTTCATGTGCGCGGGCGTGTCTCCGCTGATCATGCGCCGTTCTCCGGGCTAGGCCGAACGGCCTACAGGCTGCCGAGAGTGCTTGCATTCGTGCAATGCCGACTCTACACTCTTTTTGCCGCGACGTATTTTTCTCTCCGCGGGACTGCGCCTCCACTGCTTCTCGCAGCGTCCGGATCGCAGTTCAACAGTTTGGACCGTGCCGATCACTTCATCAGGAGGGTTGCATGTCCAGCGAAACGAGCATCCTCGGCTCGACCTCACAACGCAGCGACCACTATCGCAAGCTCCTCTCGTTTGTCGTCAGCAACGCATGGATGGGCGAGAACATGGCGGTCGAGAACTACTCGGAGATGGTGCCGATGTTCTCGAGCGTCGACGAGAAGATAGAAGCGGTGCAGCAGGCGAAAGACGAAGGCAAGCACATACTCGTGCTCGAGAAGCTCGGCAAGCGCGCGGGATTCGGCATCGATCAGAACCTGATCGAGGAAGAATGGAAAGGCATCCGCGCCACGTTCCACGAGGCCGCGAAGAAATCCGACCTCGCGGGCTGCCTGATCATCCAGGACCTCATGGTCGAAGCGCTTGCGGTCGGGATGTACAAGACCTTCGCGAGCCCGTTGAACGCCGATCGTGAGGCTGCCAAGGTCGCGGGCCAGCTTCTCGACGACGAGTTGCGTCATCTCGACATCGGCGTGAGACGCATCAACGCGCTCATGGACAAGGACTCCGATGCGGTCCACGACAGCCTGGTGTGGGCGCACAGCCGCGTCATGCCGGCGCTGTTCGCGATGGTTCACAACGCGTGCGACTTCCTCTGCGCGAAGCACGTGTACTGCGAGAGCGAGCTCGCGTACGTCGAAGGCGGCGAGCTGCATCTCGACGGCGCGCCCAAGTCCGATATCTTCATCAACCTCGAATCGCTGAAGCTCGCGGCGCTCGAGCACTACGTGACGATGCTCGATACCACCGGCTTCGAGACGCGCGTCGTCAACCAGCTCGTCTCGAGCATGGCGGCGTACGAGATTCCCGGGCGGGTCGACCTGGGCATCAAGGAAGTCCTGGCGGGAAGGAACGCGCCTGCCGAGACGAAGTGCTGCTGAGCCCGTCCGCACGCATCTGAACGTCATCGTTGGCTGTGATCGTTGGCGGCGCGACAGCGCCGGTCTCAGAAGGGGGAAATTCATGGACATGCTGCCCGACCCGCTCGTGGAGCAGAAAGCCGGCCCCGAACAGCGCGACAAGGGTTACTTCAACCTGCTCTCGTACATCGTCTCGAACGCGATCTCGGGTGAGATCATGGCTGTCGAGAACTACTCCGATATGGTGCATCTCATGCCCGACAGCTCCACGCGCATCGAGACCAACGCACA
>JAQGNC010000425.1 GCA_028292065.1 Betaproteobacteria bacterium | reverse complement strand
AGCACTGGCGCGTTACAGATCGGCACGCGCGCGCCGTTAACAAAGCAGCGCAGGCGCCCTCTCCTGCAGCAGTGTTTTTCCTCGATTGCGCGTGAACACGAACCACCGAGCGGCTGCAGGCGAGGCGCCTGCGCTACCAGTGCGACCTTCGCGCAGGCAAGGCAGGGAGGTTCAAGGAGGGAAACCTTGGTTTCCCTCTTTGGTGTTACCGAGCCGCGGCTGCGCGCGTTTCTTGCGCGCATGGCTTCATCGCCGCGGCAGGGAAACCTTGGTTTCCCTCTTTGGCGTTACCGAGCCGCGGCTGCGCGCGTTTCTTGCGCGCATGGCTTCATCGCTGCGGCAGGGAAACCATGGGTTTCCCTCTGAGGCGTTAACTGGAACATGCAGGTTTAGCGCAGCTAAACCTGCATGTTCATGATGTCGTGATACGCCTGAACCAGCTTGTTGCGCACCTGGACCGCCTGCTGGAAAGAGATGCTCGATTTCTGCATCGCGATCATGACGTCCTGCAGGTTGGTGTTCGGGTCGCCGACGGTGAAGCTTTTCGAGAGCGCCGCCGCTTCGCTCTGGCCCCTGGCGACTTCGTTCAGCGACGTCTTGAGCAGGTTCGCGAACTCACCCTGTCCGCCGGCCGGTTCCGCCACTTCCTTGGCCGCCTGCGGTTTGCGGCTGGCGAGCGCCTGCGCGGTGCGCAGCTGCGAAAGCATGCGATCTATTCCGGACGTATCCATGGGTGCTCCTGTAGGTTGCGGCTAAAGTTATCAGCCCTCCCGCCGTCTTCAGCCGACAAATAGACGCGGAAAACCCCGCTTTTTCCGCCATCGAAACCGGACGTGCCTGCCGATAATCGCTCCCCATGACGCAAGGTTCCGTTCTGGAACCCGCCCAGTCATCAGCCAACCGGAGCCTTTTCGCAATGTCAGGCCAGTCAGAGACCATGTCGCAGCGGCTGCCTTCGTGGACCCGCATCCCGCCCCAGCAGCTGCTCGCGCTGCTGGTGGTCGTCGCGACCGCGATCGCGCTCCTCGTCGGCGGCTGGATGTGGAGCACCGCCCCGGACTACAAAGTCCTGTACTCGAACCTGAGCGACAAGGACGGCGGCGCGGTGATCGCGGCGCTCCAGCAGCAGAACATCCCCTACAAGTTCGCCGAAGGCGGCGGCGCCCTGCTGGTGCCGGCCGAGCACGTCCACGATCTGCGGCTGAAGCTCGCGGCGCAGGGCCTGCCCAAAGGCGGCATCGTCGGCCTCGAGCTCATGGAAGGCCAGCGCTTCGGGTCGAGCCAGTTCCTCGAGCAGGTCAACTACCAGCGCGGCCTGGAAGGCGAGCTCGCCCGCTCGATCCAGTCGCTCCAGGCGGTCCAGGGGGCGCGAGTCCACCTGGCGCTTTCCCGCGGCACCGCTTTCCTGCGCGAGCAGGCCAAGCCGAGCGCTTCGGTGCTCGTCCAGCTGCACCCGGGACGCACCCTCGACCCGATGCAGGTCGCCGCGATCGTGCACCTCGTCTCCAACAGCGTTCCCGACCTGTCGACCAAGAACGTGAGCGTGGTCGACCAGAACGGCTCGCTCCTCTCCGCCGACGGCAACGGCAGCGGCACGAGCGGTGCGAACATCGACACCAAGCAGCTCAAATACCGCCAGGAAACCGAGCAGAGCTACATCAAGCGGATCGAAGCGATCCTCGCGCCGGTGCTCGGCAACGCCAACGTGCGCGCCCAGGTTTCCGCCGAGCTCGATTTCTCCGAAGTCGAGCAGGCCGAAGAGACTTACAAGCCGAACCAGAAAGCCGAAGACGCCGCGATCCGCACGTCGCAGACGAGCGAGCAGACCGCCGCCGGCAACAACGCCGCCGCCTCCGGGGTTCCCGGTGCGCTCACCAACCAGCCGCCGCAGACCGGCGGCGCACCGCTCGAGGGCGGCAAGCAGGCCCAGAGCCCCAGCGCCGCGGTCGCGGCCGCCAACCTGCGCAAGGAATCGGCGGTCAGCTACGAAGTCGACAAGAGCATCCGCCACACGCGTATCGCGCAGGGGCGCCTGAAGCGCCTGTCGGTCGCGGTGGTCCTCAACGACCGCAAGGTGACCGACGACAAAGGCAAGGTGACGAGCAAGCCGCTCACCGACGCCGAGAAGCAGCAGATCACCGAGCTCGTCAAAGGCGTGATGGGCTACGACAAGGACCGCGGCGACACGCTCTCGGTCATCAACAGCGCTTTCAATGCGCCCGAAGCCGAGAAGATCGCGGACGTGCCGCTGTGGAAAGACCCGTCGACGATCGCGATGGCGAAAGAAGGCGGCAAGTACCTGCTGCTCGCGGCACTCGTGCTGTTCGTGCTGATGAAGCTCAAACCGGTCATCCGCAACCTCTCGCGTCCGCCGGGCCCGCCCGCTGCGCCGGTCGAGCTGCTGCAGGCGCCGGAGAACCCCGAGGGCCCGGCACCGCGGCCGCAGATCGACCGTTATGAAACCACCCTGCAAAGCGCCAAGCAGATCGCCAGGCAGGATCCGAAAATCGTCGCAAACGTAGTCAAGGACTGGGTGGCCGGCAATGAGCAGTGATGGCGTACAAAAATCAGCCATCCTCCTGATGTCGCTGGGGGAGGATGACGCGGCCGAGGTGTTCAAGTACCTCGGACCGAGGGAAGTCCAGAAAATCGGCAGCGCGATGGCGGCGCTGAAAAGTCTCAACCGCGACGAGATCAGCAACGTGCTCGACGACTTCTGCGCGCAGGCGAGCGAGAAGACCTCGGTCGGCTCGAGCTCGACCGATTACATCAAGCAGGTGCTGAGGAAAGCGCTCGGCGACGACCGCGCCGCGAACCTGATCGACCGCATCCT
Source organism: Betaproteobacteria bacterium (assembly GCA_028292065.1). Lineage (GTDB taxonomy): Bacteria > Pseudomonadota > Gammaproteobacteria > Burkholderiales > SG8-41 > JAQGMV01. The sequence continues at coordinate 2,423 of JAQGNC010000425.1, read as the reverse complement.
GCAAGGCGGCGACACCAGCGGCATCGAAGGGCTGAAGTGGATGGATTCGGCCGCGGTCGCCGAGCTCATCAAGAACGAGCACCCGCAGATCGTCGCGACGATCCTGGTTCACCTCGACCGCGACCAGGCGTCCGAGATCCTGCTGCACTTCAGCGAGCGCCTGCGCAACGACGCGCTGCTGCGCATCGCAACGCTCGACGGCATCCAGCCGGCGGCGCTGCGCGAGCTGAACGACGTGCTGACCAAGCTCCTGTCAGGCACCGACAACATCAAGAAAGCGCCGATGGGCGGGGTTCGCACCGCGGCGGAAATACTCAACTTCATGCCGGCGACGCACGAGAACGCGGTCATCGAAGGCGTGAAGACTTTCGATTCCGACCTCGCCCAGAAAATACTCGACCAGATGTTCACGTGGGACAACGTCATGGAGATCGACGACCGCGGCATCCAGGTGCTGCTGCGCGAAGTGCCGTCGGAAGGGCTCATCCTCGCGCTCAAGGGATCGACGCAGGACTTCCGCGACAAGATCTTCAAGAACATGTCGACGCGCGCGGCCGAAACGCTCAAGGAAGACCTCGAAGCCAAAGGCATGGTGCGAGTCTCCGAAGTCGAAGCGCAGCAGAAGGAAATTCTCAAGATCGTCAGGCGTCTCGGCGAAGAGGGTGAGATCCAGCTCGGCGGCAAGGCCGAGGAAGCGTTCGTCTGATGGCCCAGAGTCCCGTCATACCGAAGGAACAGCTCTCGGCGTACCAGCGCTGGGAGCTGGGCTCGTTCGACGCCGCGCCGGTGCCGAAAGCCGCGGACACCGCTTTGCACGCCGAGCGTGTCAAGCAGATCGACGCCCGCGCCCGAGCCGAAGGCTTCGCCGCGGGTCACCGCGAAGGCCTGGACGCCGGCCGCGTCGACGCGCGGGTCGAAACCAATGCGCAGGTCGCGCGCATCGACGCGATCCTGAAGGAGCTCACCGACGACCTCGGCCGCTTCGACCGCCACATCGCGCAGGACGTCGTCCAGCTCGGGCTCGCGGTCGCACGCAAGCTCGTGGGCGAGACCCTGCGCATCCGTCCCGAAGTCGTGCGCGAATCGGTCGAGGAGGCGCTGCGCCAGGTCTCTCACCTGCGCGCGCCGGTCGTGCTGGTCGTCAATCCCGCCGACGCGCCGCTGGTGCGTTCGTATCTCGAAGCCGCGCCCCCGACCGGCGGCTGGATGCTGCGCGAGGACCCGCTGATCGGCGCCGGCGGCTGCCGCGTCGAAACCGCGGCGGGCGAAGTCGACGCGACCCTGCAACAGCGCTGGCATCGCATCACCGCCTCGCTCGGCCAACCGCTCGACTGGGTGGACTGACCATGGCGCGCATCGAGCAGCTACGCAAATACGTCCAGGACTGCGCGCAGGTCGCGGAGTCCACGCCGAGGATCACGGTGACCGGAAGGCTCACCCGCGTCACCGGCCTCGTCATGGAAGCCGTGGGCCTGCGCCTCGCGGTCGGCAGCTCGTGCTCGGTGATCCTGCCCAACGGCAAGGAAATCGACGCCGAAGTCGTCGGGTTCGCCGACGACCGCCTCTTTCTCATGCCCGCATCCGATGTCTACGGCGTGGTGCCGGGTGCACGCGTGGTGCCGGTCGAGCATCCGGTGGAATCGCCGAGGCTCGACGCGCCGCCGCACCCGCGCCGCCGCGCCTCCGACCAGGCGCGTCACGTCCCGGTCGGCCCGGGGCTGCTCGGCCGCGTGCTCGACAGCACCGGCAAGCCTCTCGACGGCCTCGGACCGCTGCTCGTCGAGCGCAGCGTCTCGCTGCACGGCCGTGCGCTCAATCCGCTCGAGCGCGCGCCGATCACCAAGGTGCTCGACGTCGGCATCCGCGCGATCAACTCGATCACCACCGTCGGCCGCGGCCAGCGCATGGGACTTTTCGCCGGCTCCGGCGTCGGCAAATCGGTGCTGCTCGGCATGATGGCGCGCTACACCGAAGCCGAAGTGATCGTCGTCGGCCTGATCGGCGAACGGGGCCGCGAGGTGAAGGAATTCATCGAGAACATCCTCGGCGAAGAAGGACTGCGCCGTTCGGTCGTCGTGGCCGCGCCCGCGGACGTGAGCCCGCTGCTGCGCCTGCAGGGGGCCTCGTACGCGACCGCGATCGCCGAATTTTTCCGCGACCAGGGCAAGCACGTGCTGCTCATCATGGATTCGCTCACCCGCTACGCGATGGCGCAGCGCGAGATCGCGCTGGCGATCGGCGAGCCGCCGGTGACCAAAGGCTATCCGCCGTCGGTGTTCGCGAAAATTCCGCAGCTCGTCGAGCGTGCGGGTAACGGCGGCGAAAACGGCGGCTCGATCACCGCGTTCTATACCGTGCTGGTCGAGGGTGACGACCAGCAGGACCCGGTCGGAGACGCCGCGCGCGCGATACTCGACGGCCAC
>JAQGNC010000423.1 GCA_028292065.1 Betaproteobacteria bacterium | reverse complement strand
ACAGGAAAACCCGGCGGCCGTTCGCCGCCGCGCCGTGCGGATCGAAAGACGCCTCGATCAGAGGTCTGCGAAACACCACGTGCACGATCGCGATGCACGCATACAGCGCCGCGAGCGCGCCGACTTCCTGCGGCGTGACCGTCAGTATCGATCCAATCAGGAGCTGCTTGATGTGCTCGGCGCCCTGTGGCGCACGGTCGAGCGCGAGCACGCCGAGCGACGCCGACACCGCGTACACGATGCCGATGACCGCCTCCTGCTGGATGCTGCGCTCATAGCCGCGCACGACCGCAAAGAGCACCGCGCCGCCGAGCGCGAACGAAAACGCATACCAGTAGCCCGCGTCGCTCTGCACCGCGTGTCCGGCGAGGATCGCGACCGTGAGGCCGAGCGCCGCCATCTGCGCGAGCGAAAGGTCGACGAAGACCACGCCTCGCGCCAGCACGTGCAGCCCGAACCACGCATGGATCGCGGTCAGCACGAGCCCCGCGACGAGCGGCCATGACAGCAGCTCGATCACGGCTGCGGGCGCTTCAGCGCTGCGGTGAGCGCCGCGACGTTCTCGTCGAACATTCGGATGTAGTCGGTGCCGGAAGGCGAGAGCGTGACCGCCTGCGCGCGGCCTTTCGCGGCGATCTCACGCACCAGCGCCGGATTCGAATTCGGGTCCGCGATCAGGACTTTCACGCCGGTCTCGCGCATGCGCTGCAGGAGCTTGGCGAGCTCTGCGGGCGAAGGCGGAACACCGGGGGTCGGTTCGGCCGCCGCGACGATGCGCAGACCGAAGCGCTCGGCGAAATACGACCAGCTGTCGTGCATCACCACCACACGGCTTCCGCGCAGCGGTGCGAGCGCCGCTTTCCACTGCCCGGTCTTCTTCTCGAGCATCTCGACGAAAGCGCGCCGGTTGGACTCGAACGATTGCGTGTCCTTCGGGCTGAGCTTCGCCAGCGCGTCTCGCATCGCAGCCGTGATGGGCAGCGCGTTCTCGGGGTCTAGCCAATAGTGCGTGTTGCCGAACGCATGGACGTGCGCACGCCGCTCGACGCGCAGCCTCGGCGTTTCGGTCTGGGTGAGGCGAACGTTACGCGAAGCGTCGAGCACGGGGATGTTCTCGGGCAGCCGCAGCTTTGCAAGCCACGGCTCGTGGTCGAGCCCGACACGAATCACCAGCGCGGCACCGCGCAGCCGTGCGAGCTGGGCGGGCTTTACTTCGACCGTGTGCGGATCCTGCTCGGGTGCGGCGAGGCTCTCGACTGAGACCCGCGCCCCGCCTACCGCCTCGGCGAGCGATTTCAGGTCCGCCGAGGTGGTGACGACGCGAATCTTCTGCTGGGCGTAGACCGGCCCCGGCGCCGCCGCGAGGGCGAGCGCCAGGATGAAGCATCGTAGCACTACGAGCGTTTCGTGAAGATCGACTTCGGGATCATGCAGTGCACGCCCTTGCGCACGTCGACCACCTGCGAGACGCGGCAGTCGGCTGCCATCGACGCGAGGCTGTACGCTTCATAGCGGCTCATCGGCACCATCTTCTGCGTCGCGAGCCAGTTCACCGCCTCGCGCGTGGCATTGACCATCGCGACGTTCAGGTCCTCGTTGACGCCCATGGTGATCCAGTGCGTGCGAGTCTCGATGAAAGGCCACTCGAGCTTCATGTCCTTTCTCACGATGACCTGGATGCGCATTTCCTTGTACGAGCACTCGAGCGCGGTGAGACTGACCTCGCCGTTGCCCTGGCGGCAGTGCGAGTCGCCGTTCCAGATGAGCCCGCCTTTGAGGAATACCGGCATGAAGATCGTCGAGCCTTCCTGCATCTCGTTGATGTCCATGTTCGAGCCGTTCTTCCACGGGCGCAATGTCGACACCGGAGCGAGCGGATCCTTGGAGCCTCCCTTTCGCGGCGACGGATCGTTGGGGTCGATGCCTACCGCGAGCGTGCCGGGGAACGGCTGGAGGTCGACCGTGATGCCGGGCTTGAACTCGGTGGTGCGCCGCTGCAGGTCGAGCGTGAAGAACCTGATGAAGCCTTCGGGCATCTCGGAGGCGAGCGCGCCGATGGTCGGAAACTCCTTGCCCGGCAGGTTGAAGCTGACCGCGAAAGGCTTGGGCTCGATCCTGAGGATGCGTATCTCGAGCACGTCGCCCGGCTCGGCGCCGTTGACGAAGATCGGGCCGGTCATCGAGTGCGGCCCGCCGCCGGGATTCGCCTTTCTGAGCTCCACCGCCTGCTCGATCGTCAGGCCCGGCTGCACCTTGTCGTGCGAGTGCATCATGGTCTCGATCGAGACCGTATCGCCGGAATTGATCGTGAGCTTCGGCGGCTCCTTGGGATCGAGCCATCCCCATTGCACGGTCTCGAGCGTCGCGGGCAGGTTGTGGTGCTTGCCCGCCGGCGCTTTCGGCGCCCAGTCGTGATTGCCTCTCGGTGCTGCGGATTGCTGTGCGATGACCGCGCCGCCTGCAAAAGCGGCGAGCACTGCTGCGACGACGAGCGTGCGTTTTCTGGAAATCATCATATCCTCCTCCCTTTTTTGGGTGAGGCTATGGTGGCGCGCTCCGCGTGAGGGCGTCAAGCATAGATATGCGGCCGCCATACGCGCGTTCAGGCGTAGCATTGCGGGCGAATGTAAAACGCCGCGGCGTAACGATGCTCACGGAGGAAAGCCCATGCGATACCTGGTTCATCTGCTCGCCGCGGCCGCGTGCTCAGGCGTGATCGCGCAGCCCGCCCTCGCGCAGTATCCGACACGGCCGATCCGCATCATCGTCCCCTTTACCGCCGCCGGCGGCGTCGACATCGTCGCGCGCACCGTCGGCGAGAAGCTCAGCGTGCGGCTGAAGCAGCCGGTCGTCGTCGACAACCGGCCCGGCGGGGGCACGACGCTCGGCACCGAGCTCGCCGCCAAGAGCACGCCCGACGGTTACACCCTGCTCGTCGGGCCGGTCGGCGGCGCGGCGATCGCCCAGGCGTATTACCGCAAGCACGGCTACGACCTGCGGCGCGACTTCGCGGCGATCACCAAGATCGGTTTCGGGACGGTCGTGCTGGTGGTCCCGCCGAGTCTCGGCGTGAGCTCGGTGAAGGAGCTCATCGCGCTGGCGAAAGCGAAACCGGGGCAGCTCACTTTCGCGTCGTCGGGCACCGGCGCGCTGATCCACCTGACCGGCGAGCTTTTCAAGCAGATGGCCGGGGTGGAGATCCTGCACGTGCCTTATAAAGGCAGCTCGCAGCTCCTGCCCGACCTGCTCGACGGCCGGGTCTCGATGGCGCTCGACAGCATGCCGGCGCACCTGCCGCACATCAAGGCCGGCCGGCTGCGCGCGCTCGCGGTCGCCAGCCTGCAGCGATCCGCCCAGCTGCCCGACGTGCCGACGCTGTCCGAAGCGGGGCTCACCGGTTTCCAGTCGAACACCGATTACGCGCTCTTCGGTCCCGCCCGCACGCCGAAGGACATCGTCGCGCTGCTCAATCGCGAGACCAACGCGGTGCTGCAGCAGGCGGACGTGCGCGCCAAGCTCGCGGCGCAAGGCATCGAGGTGAGCGGCAGCACGCCCGAGGCCCTGCACGCCGAAGTGCTGAGCGAGCTCGACAAGTGGACGAAGGTCATACGCGCGGCGAACATCAAGCAGGAGTAGCGGACTACGGGTCACCAATGCGTTGCCTTTCGCGCTTTACGTGTAGCGCAGGCGCCTCGCCTGCAGCCGCTCGCCGCTTCCGGTTGGCGAGCCGGGCCCAGGAACACCGCTGCAGGCGAGGGCGCCTGCGCTACAACAACGCCGCACGCCTCGACTGAGCACCCTAATTGATCGTGATGTTCATCGCCCTGATCAGCTTCTCGAG
>JAQGNC010000420.1 GCA_028292065.1 Betaproteobacteria bacterium | reverse complement strand
TCCCCCTCAGGGGGAGGGTTAGGGTGGGGGTGGGTTCAGTGCATTAAGAGTTTTCCGGGGGGATGAATGGCCACAACGAAACTCAAAGAAGTCGACGTCGTCCTGATCGGCCTCGGCTGGACGGGCGGGATACTCGCGAAAGAGCTCAGCGAAGCGGGGCTCAGGGTCGTCGCGCTCGAGCGCGGGGCGCCGCGCTCGACCGAGAACGATTTCGCGGTGCCGATGATCCGCGACGAGCTGCGTTACGCGAATCGCAGCGATCTCATGCAGGACACCGCCAAAGACACGCTCACGATCCGCAACAACCCGTCGCAGGAAGCGCTGCCGATGCGGCGCCTGGGCTCCTTCCTTCCGGGCGAAGGCGTCGGCGGCGCGGGCGTGCACTGGAACGGCCACACCTGGCGCTGGACCGACATGGAGTTCAAGGTCCGCAGCCTGTACGAAGAGCGCTACGGCAAAGCTTTCATTCCCGCCGACATGACGATCCAGGACTGGGGCGTCACCTACGCCGAGCTCGAGCCGTATTACGACCGCTTCGAATACATGGCGGGCATCTCGGGGAAGGCCGGCAACCTCAAAGGTGCGATCCAGCCCGGCGGCAATCCTTTCGAAGGCCCGCGCTCGCGCGACTATCCGCTGCCGCCGCTCACGCGCAGCCTCGCGGGCGACATGTTTGCGACGGCCTGCACCAATGCGGGCTATCACCCTTTTCCCCGCCCGACCGCGAACGCGTCGCGCGCCTATACCAATCCCGATGGCGCGCAGCTCGGCGCGTGCCAGTACTGCGGTTTCTGCGAGCGTTTCGGCTGCGAAGCGAACGCCAAAGGCAGCCCGCACATCACCGTCATTCCGATCGCGATGCGCAACCCGAACTTCGAGCTGCGCACTCATTCGTGGGTCACCAAAGTACTGAAGGCCCCGGGCGCGAAACGCGTGACCGGAGTGACTTACACCAACGTGCTCAACGGCGAAGAATTCGAGCAGCCCGCGCAGCTCGTCGTCCTCTGCGCCTACGCGATCAACAACGTGCACCTCATGCTGCTCTCGGGCATCGGCGCGCCGTACGATCCGGTGACGGGCAAAGGCGTGATCGGCAAGAATTATTGCTACCAGACCGGCGCCGGCGCGACGCTCTTCTTCGAAGGGCGGTACTTCAATCCTTTCATGTCGACCGGCGGGCTCTCGATGGTCGCCGACGATTACAACGTCAATCTCGATTTCGACCGCGGCGCGCATGGCTTCGTCGGCGGTTACAGCCTGTCCGGCGGCATGACCGGCGGGCGACCGATCGGCTCGCGCCCGGTCCCCGCCGGCACGCCGGCGTGGGGCACGCCGTGGAAGAGCGCGACGGCAGCGTGGTACAACAGTGCGATGAGCATCGGCTCCAGCGGCAGCGTCATGGCGAACCGCTACAACTACTACGATCTCGACCCGACTTATCGCAACGTCTTCGGCCAGCCTTTGATGCGCATGACTTTCGATTACAAGGAAAACGAGCACAAGATGTCGCGGCACACCGCGCAGGTGATCAACGATCTCGCAAAGTCGCTCAACCCGACACGCCTCAACGCCGCCACCGCGCGCACCGAGCCGTGGACGGTGGTCCCGTATCAGAGCACTCACAACACCGGCGGCACGATCATGGGAACCACGCCGGCAACGAGCGCGGTCAACCGCTACCTCCAGAGCTGGGACTGCCACAACCTGTTCGTCATGGGCGCGAATGTGTTTCCCCACAATGCCGCCTACAATCCCACGGGTCCCGTCGGGGCGCTCACTTACTGGGCCGCCGACGCGATCAAAAACCGTTACCTCAAAAACCCGGGACCTCTCGTTTCAGCATGAACACAAAAACTGCTTTTTCAGCCGCTGTCGCCGCCTGCCTTCTTACTTCCGCCGCCTCTTTCGCGCAGGGTGATGCGAAACGCGGCGAGAAAGCGTTCGACGAATGCCGCGCGTGTCATTCGACGGAAGCCGGCGTGAACGCGGTCGGACCGAGCCTGCGCGGCGTGGCCGGACGCAAAGCCGGCGCCCTCGAGGATTTCCGCTATTCGCCCGCGATCAAGCGCAGCGACATCACCTGGACGCGCGAGACGCTCGATGCGTTCCTCGCGGACCCGCAGAAAACGATACCGGCCAACCGCATGCCGTATTCGGGTATGCCTGACGCGAAGAATCGCGCCGACGTGGTCGAGTATCTCCAGACGTTGAAGTAAAGCTCCGCGCCTCACCGTGTCCCTCTCGCCGCTCACGCGGGGCGAGGGGGACCTTCTCACCTCGATTCGCCGGTTCGTCACGCTTCCGTCGCCGTACGGCGTCAACTTTTCTGCGCGAGTGAGCGCGCGCTCGCAGGCGCATGGGACTCTTAATTGCACCCCATGCATTATGCGAAACCACGCTCATCCCATCGGAAAGCTGGCCTCTGCCTTCGTCATAGCGCTCGGCAGCGCAGGCCTCTTCGCGGCCGCGCCCGCCGCGCATTCGCAGATCTACCGGTGGATCGACGCCGAAGGTTCTGCGACCTACTCGAACAAGCCGCCGAGCGACGCCGCGGCGGTCCATGACGTGGCCGTGATTCCCGACATCCCCGGCACAGTGACCGCGCCGCCGGAGAAGCGCACGCCCGAGGCGGCGCGCCCGGCGGGAGCCGCAGCGGCGCAGCAGGGCCCACCCACTCGCGCGGCAGTGCCGGACGTCCTCGACGCGTTCAATCGTGCCGCGACGAGCGCTGACGCGCCCGCCGCCGCACCGGCCCCTTCCGCTACACCTTCCGCGCGCATCAGCGTCCCGGCGAACGCGCCCGAAGCGGTGCGCGACCCGTGCCTGCGCAGCAGCGACCCGAAGTGCTACGAGCGCAACCGCGCCGCATACGTGCCTTACCGCGGCTATGCACCGAGCGCCGCCGCCACCCTCGGCGTCGGTGCGACGAGCGCTGCGGCAGGCGGCACCCTCGCGGGCGGCTCGCCTGCACCCGGCCCCGGCAAGATCACGCCGCCCAAGGCGAGCACCTATGCGCTGCCGCCGGGTAGTGAGCCGATGCCGCCGGTGAGCACCAGGCGCTAGCGTGGTGAGTCACAAATTCGCAGAAGTATGGAAGGCCGTTCGTGCTGAGCCCTTCGACAGGCTCAGGACAGGCTTGTCGAAGCATGAACACTGCCGTTCACCCTTCGACTGCGGCGCAGTGCGCCTGCTCAGGGCGAACGGATTGTGACGCGAATTTGTGAATCACCTCACTAGCGGTTCGCTTAACGAGCAAAGCTTTTAACCACGAAGGACACGAAGGGGCACGAAGGAACGCTTCGTGTTTTTCGTAGCAGCGCGCCGTCGCTACGCCGCGGCGCCCGACTCGCGCATCGCCTCGATCTCTTCGGCGCCGTAGCCGACCGCCGCGAGCACTTCGTCGGTGTGCTGTCCG
>JAQGNC010000412.1 GCA_028292065.1 Betaproteobacteria bacterium | reverse complement strand
GCAATCTCGGCGACGAAATGCGCCAGCTGCTATGCCAGCAGTTAATCGTCGACAACCGCCCGGGCGCGGGCTCGAACATCGCGTCCGAGATCGTGGTGCGCGCGAACCCGGACGGCTACACCATCCTGCTCGGCGGCAGCTTCACTCACGCGGTGAACCCGACGCTCTACAAGAAGCTCTCCTTCCATCCGGAGAAAGACTTCTCGCCGATCACCAAGGTCGCGAATTTCACGACGATCATCGCGGTCAATCCGAAGCTCGGGGTCAACACCCTGCGCGAGCTCATCGACAAAGCGAAGGCAGAGCCGGGCAAGCTTTCCTACGGCTCTCCCGGTGCGGGCACCCCTTCGCACCTCGCGGGGGTCATGTTCAATATCGCGGCGGGGACCCAGATCGTTCACGTGCCTTTCAAGGGCGGCGCGCCATCGCTCGCCGCGACGCTCTCGGGCGACGTCCCGATCATCATCGGCACCCCGCCGGTGGCGCTTCCGATGATCCGCGCCGGGCGCCTGCGCGCCCTGTCGCTGACCACGCGTAAAGCAACGCCGATCATCCCCGGGATACCGGGCGCCGAAGAAGCCGGGCTGCCGGGTTACGACGTCGGCGGCTGGTGGGGGCTGTGGGCGCCCGCGCGCACACCCCCCGCGATCGTCCAGAAGCTGTTCGACGCGACGATCAAGGCGATCGCCAAACCGCAGATCCAGGAGCGCTTCGCGCGCGAAGGCCTGGAAGTCGAAACCTCGGCCTCGCCGCACCAGTTCGCCGCTTTCATCGCGAAGGAAATCCCTTTCTGGAGCAAGGTGGTGCGCGAATCCGGCGCCACGGCCGACTGATGACCGCTGTCATTGCGTATTTTCGTACATCGCTGCAATCACCGCCCGGGCACGCGCGTTGCTTCATGGAGGCAGGTCTTACCGAATCACCCAGCAGAAGATCGAATCGCCGCAATGGACGAGCTCCGCCGCATGGCCCGCAATCCCCGAGATGTCCTGGCGACACTGTCCTTGGCGCGAGCCCTTGCGCTGATCCTCGTCGTCGTCCTGCCGGGAGGCTTCTTCGTGCCGCTGTGCGTCGGCATCTACGGCGCGATCCGCCATAGCCTCTCGGGCAAGGTCTCCGCGCGTGCGGCTGAAAGCGCCGGCGCGAACCCGGTGCTGGACGAAAGCCGGCCTCGGGCTCAGTAACGCGTCACCTTCCGAACTCCCTCTTTTCTCCACCGCCCGGGTCGTCGCGCGCGCTCGGCGCGACGACCACACGTGCGGCCGCGGCGCAAGCCGCCCTGCCACAGAAAACCTGCGGCTTCAGGCGGATTGCTGCCGCAAGGCGGCCGGGCCGATAATCGACGTGCCGCGAGTACGCCCTTAAGCACCAAAAACCCTCCGCCGGCAGTGCCTCGGTAGCAGCACGGACACTGCCGCGCCCATAAAAGGAGTGCGCCGTGAAGGTCCGCCTGCGTTCGAACCGCCGAATCGTGCGAGCCCGGGGCGGCTCCCGATGACCCCGCACACCCCCGCGCTCCCCGCCACGCAGCTCGACGGCCAGACCGTCGCCCAGCTGCTGCTGCGCTATCTGGCGCTCGAAGGCGTCGATACGCTTTTCGGCATTCCCGGCGCCGCCGTCATGCATCTTCTCGCCGAGCTCAAGAACCAGCGCGACAAGTTCCGCTACGTCGTCGCGCGGCAGGAGACCGGCGCGGCTTACATCGCCGACGGTTATGCGCGGGTGTCCGGCAAGCTCGGCGTGGTGCTCGTCACTTCGGGGCCCGGCGCGACCAACGCGCTCACCGGCACCATGAACGCGCAGAACTCCGGCGTCTCGCTGCTGACGATCACCGGCGAAGTCGCCGAGCGCTACTACGGGATGGGTTACCTGCAGGAAGGCACCGACGCCAGCCTCAACATCGACGCGGTCTACGGCAACGCGTCGGGCTACTCGGTCATCGTTACCAACGAAAGTAATTTCCAGACCCTGTTCACGCAGGCGTTGCGCGACGCTCTCGGCCTGCCGCACCGCGCCGCTCACATCAGCCTTCCCGACGACGTGGCCGCGACGCCGGTCGCCTCGGTGCGCTTCCCGAACGCGGCGCACAACTATCGCGCGCGTCCCCACGGCGCCGATCCACACCAGGTGCAGCTTGCTTTCCAGCGGCTCGCAGGTGTGGCGCGCCCGCTGATCTTCCTCGGCAGCGGCGTGCGCGAAGTGCTGCAGGGCGAGCGGCTGGCCTCGTTCACCCGCATGATCGAGCGCTTCGCGATTCCGGTCATGACCACGCCCGACGCCAAAGCGATCTTTCCCGAGTCGCACCCGATGTCGCTGCGCTGCTTCGGCATGGCGTACTGCGAATGGAGCAAGGATTACCTGCTGCCGAGCCGGGTCGACCCCAAGCTCCCCGACGGCTACGACTCGCTCCTCGTGCTCGGCACCCAGCTCGGCGGATTTTCCACCAACAAATGGGACCCGGCGCTGCTGCCCCGGGAGTCGCTCGTGCAGGTCGACCTCGACCAGACCGTGATCGGCCGCGTCTTTCCGCTCGACTTCGGCGCGGTCGCCGAGCTCGGCGCGTTCATCGACGAGCTGTGCCGCACGGCGCACGCGGCGCATCCGCACGCGGGCCAGGTCAAGGCGCGGCGCGAGCTCCTCGCGCGGATCCACCAGCGCTCGCCGTATCTCGACCCGGCCAATCGCAACTCGACGAAGGCGCCGATCCTGCCGCAGGCCGTGATGAAGTGCATCAGCGACACCGTGCCGCCGGGATCGAACCTCTTCGTCGACTCGGGCAACTGCGTCGGCTTCGCGCTGCACTACCTCGCGGTCGACCCGCCGACTCGCGTGTTCAGCGCGCTCTCGATGGGGCCGATGGGTTTCGCAGTCGGCGCCGTGATCGGCGCCAAGCTCGCGGCGCCGCAGTCGGTGTGCCTCGCGATCTGCGGCGACGGTGCTTTCCTCATGCACGGCAACGAAGTGTCGACGGCCGAAGCGAATGGCGTCGCAGCGATCTGGGTCGTCCTCGACAACAACGATCTGGCGATGGTGAGCCAGGGCATGAACCAGTTCTTCCCCGATAAAAGCGGCATCTGGAACGATTACTACGCGCTCGGCAAACCGGACGTCGCGCAGTTCGCGCGGTCGCTGGGCGCCGATGCGTACGACGTGAAGACCGTCGAAGACATGCAGCACGCGCTCGGCGCCGCGATCAACGCCTCGGGCCTGAACGGCAAACCGCAGGTGATCGCGGTGCATATCGACGCCAGCCAGATACCGCCTTATTACCAGGACATCAAACCGCCTGTGCACGGAGGTTCCAGATGAACAGCTCGACTTCAAACGGCATACTCGACGTTGCAATCGTGGGCGCCGGCGTCTCCGGCGTGTACAGCGGATGGCGCATGCTGCGCGAGCGCCGCGGCGCCGCCGGCAAAAGCGCCGCGCCGAAGATCACGATCTTCGAAGGCAGCGACCGCATCGGCGGACGGCTGCTGAGCCTCACCCCGCCCGGCATGCCCAAGACCCGCTGCGAGCTCGGCGGCATGCGTTACATGTCGCGCCACGTGCTCGTGGCGTGGCTCGTGCAGAACTTCAAACTGCCGACCGAGCCGATGCCCGTCGGCGACCCCGCGAACATCGCATACCTGCGCGGTCACCAGGTGCGGCTTGCGGACCTGAACACGCCCTCGCTGCTGCCTTACAACTTCACGCCGATCGAAGAGCGCGTGGTCGAGGACCCGAATACCGCGCTGCTCCTCTACGCGCTCCAGCAGATCGTGCCGAACTCGCTCGCGATCACCTACGAGCAACTGCTCGAGGAGATGCAGACCGCGACCTTCGACGGCAAGCCTTTGCACGAGCAGGGTTTCTGGAACGTGATGGCGCGCGTGCTGAGCCCCGACGCCTACTGGTTCGTTCGCGATACGAGCGGCTACGATTGCCTGGTCTCCAACTGGAGCGCGGCCGACGCGATTCCTTTCATCCTCGCCGACTTCGGCCAGGGCGTGACCTACAGCCGCTTTCCCGACGGCTACGACCAGCTTCCGCAGCGCCTCGCCGCCGAATTCGAAGCCGGCGGCGGAAAAATAAAGCTCAACACCCGGCTCAAGTCGTTCGACAGCGCGAAGCTGCCCGACGGCACCGACGGCGTGGTGCTGAAGCTCTCCGACGGCACGACCGTGCACGCGCGCAATCTGGTGCTCGCGATGCCGCGCCGCTCGCTCGAGCTGATGGAGCCGACCGGCTCGATCCTCGACCCGCGCCACACCGACGTGCGCGATCTCATCGAATCGGTCATGCCGATTCCGCTCTTCAAGATATTCCTCTGCTACGACTATCCGTGGTGGAAAGCGATCGGCGTCAACGCCGGTCGCTCGCTCACCGACATGCCGATACGCCAGTGCTACTACTGGGGTGTCGAGCCCCGGTCGCCGATCATGGACGGCAACTCGTGCCTGCTCGCGTCGTACGACGACGATCTCAGCGTCACGTTCTGGGCCGGCCTGCGTGCGAAGACGGCGCAGACGCCGTTGTATGAGCCGCGCAGGCATTTCAGCGGCAAGCTCGCGGCGTCGCAGGACTGGCCCGACCACCGCGCGCCCAAAGCGATGGTCGAGGAAGCGCACCGCCAGATCCAGCAGATGCACGGCGTCACTTACGCGCCGAAGCCTTACGACGCCGCGTACCGCGACTGGGCCGAAGATCCTTACGGCGGCGGCGTCAACTTCTGGCAGATCCACGCGAAAAGCTGGGAAGTGATTCCCGCGATCGTCAACCCGCGCAAAGGCATCCCGGTCTACATCTGCGGCGAAGCGTATTCGCACGAGCAGGGCTGGGTCGAAGGCGCGCTGCAGACCGCCGAGATCATGCTGCAGAAACACTTCAAGCTCCCCCCGCCGCCGGCGATGCAGCCGCCGAAAAAGGCTACAGGCCGCCCCGTGACCGTGAGCGTCGTGGCGAAGAACGCATGAGCGACGGCGCGGCGCAGCGCGTCGGCATCGTCGGTCGCGGCTACTCGCTGCCGGCGACGATACGCACCAACGACGACCCGATCTTCGACTGGCTCAAGAAGAACGATCCGGGCTACCAGCAGCTTTTCTACGGCTACGGCACGCGTCACGTCCTCAAGCCCGGCGAGTCGATCGTCACCACGATGCAGAGCGCCGCACGAAGCGCGCTCGACATGGCCAAGCTCGACGTCGCCGACGTCGACCTGCTGCTCGGCTTCGTTTCGGTCAGCGATTACGAGATGCCGAACGGGCTTTCGCAATTGCACCAGATGATGGGACTCTCGTCGCGCTGCTGGATCATTCCTCTGAACGTCGAGTACTCGAACTTCAACGCGGGCCTGGTGCTCGCCGACGCGATGATCCGCGCAGGCCAGGTGCGTAATGCGCTCGTGGTGTGCGGCGGCAACTGGTCGCGTTACGTGAACTACCACCTCGGCCCGTCGGTGAGCGCAGCCGACGGCGCAGGCGCCGCGGTCGTCGCCCGCACCGCGGACGCGTCCACGTTTCGCGTGGTCGACTTCGAGACGATCACCGAGACGATGGTTCCGGGGACGAACGGCGGCGCGTCATCCCCCGCCTACGGCAACATGTACGTGGGCACCGACGCGGTCCCGGTCCCGCCGCCGATACCTTTCCCGGAGCAGGACAGCGGCGACGCGCTTCCGGATCAACAGGTCTACACCCAGCCCTACTTCCACATCACCGCGCAGGGCATGGCGGAATTCGGCGGCTTCGGCGTGACCGCCCCGATCGAGGTGGTGCAGAAACTCCTCACCCGCAACGCGCTGCCCGCAAGCAAAGTCACCCTCACCGCCCACCAGACGAGCCGCAAGCTCCTCGACGCGTGGGCCGCCGCGATTCAACCGAAGCTTTTCTTCGACACCCTCTCCACGTTCGCGAACATGACCCTCGCGAGCATCCCGGTGAACTTCGCTTTCGGCTACGAGCAGTTCAAGACCGATCACGTCGTGCTGCTCGGCATCGGGCCCGAGTTGCACACGAACGCGGTGTTGCTGAGGCGGGGTGGGTAGCGCGATGACCTGAGTGGGCGCTCTTCAGCGCGACCAGGAGATCGCGGCTTCCACTTCAGCGCTGGCGGCTCGCGTATAGCGGACCGAGTGCGACACTATCAGAGGCCCAGCTTCGCCTTGATGTCGGCCAGGGAGACAGTTTCGTCCTCCGGGTGTGCCCGGCGGTGCGCGAGTCGCTCGCGCAACTGCGCGCGCTGCTCGTCAGGGACTGGCGGAGAAAACGCTTCGCTCGCGACGCTGTCGAGCAGGTCCTGGGCAACCTGCAGGCGGGTCGCGGCGTCGAGCTTGATGAGCTCATCGTAAAGGTCGGGATTCATGGAATTACCCTACCCCGTCCGAACGCGATTCGCAACCGGTTCCGCGGTGCGCAAGGCTGATCGACTAAGCGCCGAAGCGCGCGTCGATATCCGCCACCTTCGCGGCCGCGCCCCAGCGCGTGTAGGCCCGGCGTGCTTCGGCCGCGGCCTCGTCGCAGCCCTCCTCCCCCGCGTCGCGCAGCGCACTCGCGCGCAGCTCGTGCGCAAGCGCTTCGTGCTGCACGTATCCTGCGGCGGCGGCGGACTTCGCCGCGGCGTCGTACGCGGTCATCGCTTTCGCCGCCCGGCCTTCGGTCACGTCCAGCTCGGCTTCGATGAGTAAAGCCTTGTGCTCGAAGTTCTGCGCGCACAGCGCCGCCCATCCCTGCAGCTGCTGCAGGCGCTCGCGAGCGCTCTGGACCAGCGTCGAGCGCGGATCACCGTCGACTTCGCGCGCGCGCCCGAGCAGCGCGAGCGCGTGGAAGAACGAAAGCTCGAACTCCCCGGTCTGCCCTGCGAACGCAGCGAGCAGCGCTTTCGCCTTGTCCGCGAAGTCGAGCGCCGCGGCGTGATCGCGGTAGTAGTAATGCAGCCGCAGCCGCGAGATGAAGTAATAGCCCATCTGGTTGTAATGGTCAGTCGCGCAGATCGACGCGATGTCACGCGCTTCGTCGTATTCCCCGTCGCTCAGGCTCAGGGGAGCGTCGGTCACGCCCGCGAGCGCTTTCGCGAACTGCAGCTCGTGCACGCAGTGGAAAGCGGCGTTGATCACGCGCCTGCCGTTTCTCGCGAGATGGGTCCTCGCGGCGGCCATCACCTCCTGCAGCGGTCTTCCGGCCGTCGCGCGGTGCACGACGTGCGCCGACAGGTTGAAGCAGCCGTAGAGCACGTCGTCGAGCTCGAACGCGCGCTCCGCGGCTTCGAGGCTCATGTCGAACGCGCGCGCGAGCGGATACAGCCAGTGCTGGTTGAACCAGGTGTAGATGAAGGACGCGGGGCCGAGCAGGTGCTTGCCGTTGCGCGCGTCGAGCGCGAGCGCGAGCTCCGCGAACTCGCACGCGGTGCGGGTGTCGCCGGCGATCGCGCGATAGACGATCGAATGCATCCCGTACACCGCCGGCGCGGCAGGACCGTTGCCGTGCTCGAGCGTGAGCGTCATGCAGCGCAGCGCCATCAGCGCGAAAAGCTCGGCCTGCAGGCTCTGGTGCGCGAACGGCATGATGCGCAGGAGCACCCCGATGACCGTGCCGACGGTCTCGTCGCGCAGCGCCCGGTGCTCGAGCAGCTCGCCAGGCGCGCGCCCATCGAGCAGCGTGCGGATGCGGGCGAGCTCCGCGCCGATCAGCGGCACGATGTCCGCGGGCGCTTTCGGCAGCTCGACGCCGAGCAGGTTCAACGCTTCGAGCCCCTGCTCGACCGACGCTTTGCCCAGCCCCATGCTGAACGTGCGTATCGAGCTCTTTTCGAGATAACCGACCGCCTTGGGAGCGACGCCGGCGCGCGCCCAGTGGTGCGCGAGCACCGCATACATCTCCGGCCGGCCGTCGCCGTGGACGCGCTCGTGCCACTCGGCGACGCCGTGGTGCAGTTGGCGGCGCTGCGAGAACAGCATGAGGTTGTAAGCCACTTCGCGCGTGATCACGTGCTTGAACGAGTAGACGCGCTCGGGCTCGGGGGAATCGAGCACCGTGAGATCGGCGCGCAGCAGCGCCTCGAGCGTCGCGTCGAGCGTGTCGAGATCGCCGGGCACCGGGTGCACCTGGCGCAGCACGCTTACCGGGAACGCCGCGCCGATGACGCTCGCCACCTTGATCGCGAGCTGCTCCCGGGGCTTCAAGCGGTCGATGCGCGCGGTCACCGCACCCTGCACCGTCTCCGGAAACAGCAGCGCAGGCGCGTCCACGCCTCTCGCGAGGACGCACGCGCCGTCGACGACTTCGACGATGCCTGCGTCGCGCAGCGCGAAGCCGAGCTCCTGGGCGAAGAACGGGTGCCCGCTCGCGCGCGAGCGGATCGCCGCGTCGACTTCAGGCGGCAGCGATGCCGCGCCCAGCCGGCTGCACACCAGCGCCACGGTGTCTTCGGCCGACAGCGGCGCGAGCGCCAGGCTCGTGCACGCGGGGCTCTCCTGCAAAGCCGCGAGCTCGGGCGGTGCGGGATGCGGGATGGGCCGCGTGGTGATGACGAGCTGGAGGGCCGCGAT
>JAQGNC010000406.1 GCA_028292065.1 Betaproteobacteria bacterium | reverse complement strand
TGCGTGATCTGCATCCGCACCGGCGTGTGGCCCGAGCGCATCAAGGACGTCGAGGAGATCGACGTGGTCGGCGAACAGCTCGCGCAAAGCGAGTATGTCGACGAAGAGTCCCGGCGCGCGGCGATCCTCGGCGCGCACGACATCGAAGCCGCGGCGCACGCCCGCGGTGCGGAGAGAACATGAGCCATCCCGCACTCGGCTTGTCGATGCTGGGCCTCATCGTGGTCGCGATCATGATGGGTTTCCCGACCGCTTTCACGATGATGGGTCTGGGCATGCTGTTCGGATACCTGGCGTTCTACGATCCGACGCAGCCGTGGCTGCACAACCAGATTTTCGATCTCTTCGTTCAGCGCACGTTCGGCGCGATGAACAACGAGACCCTGCTGTCGATCCCGCTTTTCGTGTTCATGGGCTACATCATCGAGCGGGCGGCGCTCGTCGATCGAATGTTCTACAGCGTGCAGCTCGCGTTTCGCCGGATGCCGGCATCGCTTGCGGTGACGACCCTGCTGGTGTGCGCGTTCTGGGGCATCGCTTCGGGAATCGTCGGCGCGGTGGTCGTGCTGATGGGGGTGATCGCGATGAGGCCGATGCTCAAGGCGGGCTACGACGTGCGGCTCGCGTCCGGCGTGATTACCGCCGGGGGCACGCTCGGGATTCTCATTCCGCCGTCGGTCATGCTGATCGTGTACGCGGCGGTGGCGGGGCAGTCGATCGTCAAGCTTTACGCCGCGGCGATGCTGCCGGGCTTTTTCCTGACTTTCCTCTACCTGGTCTACATCATCGGCTGGGCGATGATCAACCCGAAGATCGCGCCGAAGCTGCCGCCGGAGCAGTACAGCATCCCGGTGCCGCCATGGCTGCAGCGCTTCGAGCGCGGGCCCGGTAAACGCGTCATGGGCGGCCTGCTCGCCGCGCTGTTCAGGCCGTCGGCGTTGAAAGAAGCGCGCACTGCCGACGGCGCCCGTGTCACCTACTGGACGCTCGTGAAAAACGTGCTGGCGTCGCTCACGCCGGCAGTGTCGGTGGCTCTTCTGTTCGCGGCGGTGTGGTGGTATGTCGTCGTCCACAACGCGCCTGAGGTCACACCGCCGGCTGAGGCGCCGGCGCAGGTCACTCAGCGCAACAAGCTCGACGCCCCGGGCCGGCAATCGCCGGGGGCGCAGGATGTTCCGGCAGCGGGCGTTCAGGAGCCGCCGGCCGAAAGCGCATCGCCTTCGGCGGGGGCCTCGTCCACGCTGCAGGAACCCTCCAGCCAGGCGACCGAAACGCCGCCGCAGGAGATCGGCACCGCTGAATCACAGACGGCGCCTGCCGCCGACAAGGAAGGCGCGCCCGAGCAGATGGGGGGCGATCTGGTGCTCGACACCGGCGGGCCCAAGGGGGAGATACCGCAGAGCTTCTATGCGTGGTTCTACGGGTTCGCTGCGCTGACCGCGCTGGCGATGCTCGTCTACTACCGCCGCATGGACGGGGAGCATCTGGAAATTCTCAAGATGCTCCAGGCGTCGGTCGTGCCGCTCGGGGTGCTCACGTTCATCGTGCTCGCGGTCATCCTGTTCGGCATCACCACCGCATCGGAATCCGCAGGTGTCGGCGCGCTGGGCGCGTTGTATCTCGCGGGCATGGCCAAATATCCGCGCCGAACCCTGTGGTCCAGCCTGGCGGGACTGGCGGTCGGTCTCGCCCTGGGCGCGATGCGCGGCGACATCGTGACGCTGCTCGTCTCGGGCTCGCTGGGCGCGCTTTTCGGCGGCACCGGCGTCGTCTGGATATGGGACCTGATCACCGAGAGAAAGCTGCTCAGCAACATCAAGGAGTCGACCTTTCTCACCGCCAAGACGACGGCGATGGTGTGCTGGCTGTTCGTGGGCTCGGCGCTCTTTTCCGCGGTGTTCGCGCTGCACGGCGGCCAGTCGGTCGTCGAGCACTGGGTGCTGGGACTCGACCTGTCGCCGCTGCAGTTCATGATCCTCGCGCAGGCGATCATCTTCGTCCTCGGCTGGCCGCTCGAGTGGACCGAGATCATCGTCATCTTCGTGCCGATCTTCATCCCGCTGCTGACGCACTTCAACGTCGATCCCGTGCTTTTCGGCACCATGGTCGCAGTCAATCTGCAGGCGGCATTCCTTTCGCCGCCGGTCGCGATGTCCGCGTTCTATCTGAAAGGCGTCGCCCCCGCGCACGTCACGCTGAATCAGATTTTCGCGGGCATGATGCCGTACATGCTGATCGTCATCCTGTGCCTCGCGATCATGTACGTATGGCCGGGAATGGCGCTGTGGCTTCCGAACTTCTTGTATGGAGCCGGCTAGGAGCTCGCCGCAACAAACGCCGGAGCCGGCTGGGTTCGGCCGACTGATGTCCCTCTGAAACACTGCACATGCCGCCCGCCCGGGCGGCATGTGCACGAATGAAAGCAACACACCCATCTTGATTCCCTCACGCGTGCGCTGGATCGTGTTCGGGCTCGGCGCGTCCGCGTTCTGGCTTTCCTTCTTCCATCGCGTCGCTCCGGCCGCGCTCGCCTCCGAACTCACCCGAACCTTCGACGTGAGCGGTGCGGCGCTCGGTGCGCTCGCCGCGACTTATTTCTACGTGTACGCGCTGATGCAACTTCCCGCAGGCGTCCTCGCCGACACTCTCGGTCCGCGCAAACTGCTGACTGCCGGAACGCTGCTCGCCGGAATCGGCTCGCTTCTTTTCGCGGGCGCAGGGACGCTGGCGACCGCTGCGATCGGCAGGACGCTCGTCGGCCTCGGGGTCTCGGTGGTGTTCATCTGCGTGCTCAAGAGCAACGCAGACTGGTTCGACGAGCGCCGCTTCGCCACGGCGACCGGCCTGGCGAATGTCGTCGGCATCGTCGGCGCGTTCGCCGCGACAGTGCCGCTCGCGTGGCTCATCACCGTCGTGTCGTGGCGCAGTGTGTTCGCGGCGGTCGGCGTGGGCTCGATCGCGCTCGCGGCGCTGATCTGGTGGAAAGCGCAGGACGCGCCTGCACGCGCGCGAGCGGCCAACGCGGCGCGCGACCCGTGGTATCGCGGTCTGATCGCGGTCGTGCGCAATCGCGCGACGTGGCCGCCGTTCTGGGTGAACTTCGGGCTCTCGGGCACCAACATGAGCTTCATCGGGCTGTGGGCCGTGCCGTTCCTGATCGGCGCGCACGGCATGTCGGCGGTCGTCGCGAGCCGCCATACGAGCCTCATGCTCGCGGGGTATGCGTGCGCGACCGGGCTCGTCGGCTGGTGGTCCGACCGGTTGCAGCGCCGCCGTCCGCTGATGCTCGGGGCGGGTCTGCTGTATCTCGCGTGCTGGATCGCGTGGCTCATCGGTGTTCCTCCGGGATGGACCTACGTCGTCGCATTCCTGATGGGCACGGTCGTGAGCGGCCTCGCGCTGTCGTGGGCGTGCGCCAAGGAAGTCAACGAGCCGGCGCACGCGGGAATGGCCACCAGTGTGGCGAACGTCGGTGGTTTTCTCGCGGCCGGCATATTGCAGCCGCTGGTCGGCTGGACGCTCGACACAGCCGCGCCCGGCGACTATCGTCCTGCGCTCGTGGTGTTCGCGCTTTTCACGTGCACCGGGCTGGCGGGCGCCGTGTTTATCCGGGAGACGCGGTGTCGTAATATCCATGCGTCGATGCGTCGATGCGTGAGCGGGTGAACGGGTGAACGGGTGAATGGGTGAAGGGTGAAGGAGTGAAGGGGTGAAGGGGTGAAGGAGTGAAGGGGTGAAGGGTGAAAGGTA
>JAQGNC010000398.1 GCA_028292065.1 Betaproteobacteria bacterium | reverse complement strand
TGCCGGGATGAGCTCGTCGATCGCGGAGTTGATCGCCGCGTATTCGCCGCCGATGCCGAAGCCGGTGATCACGCGAAATGCCGCCAGGCTCGCGAGATCCCACGAGAACGCGGTCAGCAGCGTGCCGGTGAGATAGATCGCCATCGTGATGAAGAAGAGCCGCGCGCGGCCGTGGCGGTCGGTAAGGTGGCCGCAGACGAGCGCGCCCACCACAGCGCCGAGCAGATATGCCGAGGCCGCGAGGCCGATCTCGGTGCTCGTAAGCCCGAGCGTCGCGGGGTCCTGAAGCACCCCGCTGACCGCGCCCTTGAGCGTGACTTCGAGACCGTCGATCGCCCAGCTCGCGCCGAGCGCGAGCACCACGAGCCAGTGAAAACGGCTCCACGGCAGGCGGTCGAGGCGCGCGGGGATGTCGGTGGTGAATGGTTCGAGATCGCGCGTCGTCATCGTGTTGTTCCGCTCCTGATCACACCGGGGTCAGACCCCAACCGTCAAAACCGGGGTCTGACCCCGCGCGTGGGGTCTGACCCCGGCTTCATTGGGGTCAGACCCCGGTTTTATCGCGGTCTCACCCGCGCTTTGGCCCAACCCGGTTTACCCTCCACCGGCGGCTACAATCCACACTCGAACACCGCTGGAAGCCATGAACATGCCGCAACCCCCCGATACGCTGTCCCACCTGCGCGACCGTCTCGCGGCTTTTGCCGCCGAGCGCGAGTGGGACCAGTTCCACAACCCGAAGAACCTCGTGATGGCGCTCTCGGGCGAAGTCGGCGAGCTCGTCGAGCATTTCCAGTGGCTCACGCCGGAGCAGGCGCAAGCCCTGCCGCCACAGACCCGCGATGAAGTCGCGCTCGAAGCCGCGGACGTGCTGCTCTATCTCGTGCGCCTATGCGACAAGCTCGGCATCGACCTCGCCGCCGCGGCCGATCGCAAGCTCGCGATCAACGCGCAGAAATATCCTGCCGACCGGGCGCGCGGCCAGATGACGAAATACGACAAGCTCTAAAGATGCTCTCTTACCGCCACATGTATCACGCCGGCAACTTCGCCGACGTCTTCAAGCACGGCCTGCTCACGCGCCTGTTGATCGGCTTATCGGCCAAGGACAAGCCCTACTTCTATCTCGACACCCACGCCGGCATCGCGCTCTACGACCTCATGCACGACTGGGCGCAGAAAGCGCGCGAATACGAGAACGGCATCGCGAGGCTGTGGAACGCGACCGATCTTCCGCCCGAGCTCGCGCCTTACATGGAAGCGGTGCGCTCGGTGAACCCGTACCCGACCCTGCGCTACTACCCGGGCTCGCCGCTGATCGCCAGGCGCGTCATGCGTGCCGACGACCGCATGGTGCTGGTCGAGCTCAACAAGGTCGATTGCAGCGAGCTCGCATCGGTCATGTCCGCCGAGCGCCACGTGTCGGTCCACTGCGTCGACGCCTACCAGGCCCTGAAAGCGACTGTGCCTCCCACCGAGCGCCGCGGGCTCGTCCTCATCGACTCCTCTTTCGATCGTGCACGCGAGTTCGATCGCATCGTCAAGGCGCTCAAGGAAGCGCACGCGCGCTGGTCGACCGGCGTGTACGCGCTGTGGTATCCGATCATGGAAGCCGCGCCGATGCGCGACTTCGCGCTCGACATCCAGCGTTCGGGCATCCGTAAAGTGCTGCGCCTCGAGCTCACCGTGCGCGAGCGCGACGAGAGCGGAATCATCCCCGGCTGCGGCATGATCGTCGTGAACCCGCCGTGGCATTTCGAGGAAGAGGCGAAGCGCATCGTCGACTGGCTCGCGAAGAAGCTCGTGGTCAACGGCAAAGGCAGCGGGAGAGTGGATTGGCTGGTGAAAGAATGAGTCCCTTTCGGACTCATTCTTTCCGGTGAACGACACGGAAGGAAACCTACGGTTTCCCTCCGTGGGCCTCCTTTCCCTCGGCGCGCTACCGCTTGCTTCGCCGCTCTGAAGCAGTTCTAAGCCGTGGTTTTCGCAGTGATAACATTCGAGCGCTGATACAAGAACAGGTACGAGCAGAGGAATCCTCGCATGTCCCGCACTCTTTCGCTGCTCGCACTCGCGCTTGCAGCAGCATCGATCTCCCCCTCCCACGCCCAAACCTACCCCGCCAAACCGATCCGCGTCATCGTCGGTTTCGGCGCGGGCGGGCCTGACACCGTCGCGCGTCTGGTGGCGCAGCAGATCTCGACCCAGGTCGGACAGCAGATGGTCGTGGACAACCGTCCCGGCGCCAACGGCATCATCGGCGCGGACCTCGTCGCCAAAGCGCAGCCCGACGGCTATACCGTGCTCGTCACCTCGGCGTCGTTCGCGGTGAACCCGGCGATATACCGGAAGCTGCCGTTCGACGTGCGCAGCGATTTCGCGCCGGTGACGAACATCGCGAACGGCGGCGGGCACTTCCTCGTCGTCAACCCCGCACTGCCGGTGAGCACCGTGAAGGAGCTCATCGCGCTCGCCAGGAAACCCGGCTCGAAGCTCTCTTATTCGACGCCCGGGATAGGCAACACGCAGCACCTCTCGGGCGCGCTGTTCAACGCGCGCGCGGGAACGCAGATCGTGCACGTGCCTTTCAAAGGCGCCGGCCAGGCGATCACCGCGGTGCTCGGCGGGGAGGTGCCGATGATGTTCGTGACGACACCGCTCGGCCTTGCGCACATCCAGTCGGGAAAGCTCAAAGCGCTCGCGTATACCGGATCGAAGCGCGCCGCGTTCCTGCCGAACGTGCCGACGATGGCCGAAGCGGGGCTTGCGTCGATGACCGTCGATTCGATGAGCTGGTATGCGATGCTCGCACCTTCGAGGACGCCGGCTGCAGTCGTTACGCGCCTGCACGCGGAGACGCAGAAAGCGCTCGGCAGTGCCCAGGTTCGGGAGCGGCTGCACGCGCTTCAGCTCGAAGCGGAAGGCAGCTCGCCCGCGCAGCTTCACGCGTTTCTCGACGACCAGGTGAAGCGCTTCGCCGAGATGGTGAAGCTCGCGGGCGTGGAGCCTGAGTAAAAACTCGTGCCCCTCACCCTGACCCGGCCCCTCGCCTGCTGCGCAGGCTCTCCCCACTACCGTGGGGGCGAGGGAAACAAGCAGTTCTCCCTCTCGCTTGTCCGGGTGAGGGGACGCCCAACAGAGAGGAATCAATGAACGGAAAAGTCAGGCGCGTCGTCACCGGTCACGACGCCAGCGGCAAAGCGGTCGTGCTCGAAGACGGCGGCGCGCCGGCAGTGCGGACGAACCCGAAGCGGCCGGGGCACATTTCGACGGACCTGTGGAAGACCAGCGAGTCTCCCGTCATCGTCCGGCGCGAAGAAGCCGACCCGACCGCGGGCCCCAAGCAGATCCACCCGCCGCCTCGCGGCACGGTCTTTCGCATCTCCGAGATCGCCCCCGAGAGTGAAGCGATACGCAATATGGACCCGTCGCAGGCGAAGGAAGTGTTCAAGGCGATGGGCAACGAGAGCGCTTCGACTTTCGGGCAGAACCAGCGGCACCCGTTCATGCACCGCACCGAAACGATCGATTACGCCGTCGTTCTCGAAGGCGAGATCGTGATGCTGCTCGACGAAGAGGACGTGCACCTCAAGGCCGGCGACGTGGTGATTCAGCGCGGGACCAACCACGCGTGGAGCAACCGGTCCGACAAACCGGCGAAGATGCTTTACGTGCTCATTGACGGCGAGTTCGACGCAGAACTGCAGGCGAAGTTCGGCAGGGCCGGGCACTAGAAGGAGGGGGA
>JAQGNC010000059.1 GCA_028292065.1 Betaproteobacteria bacterium | reverse complement strand
CAGAGCGCTTGGCTGCACTTCTGGGTGCGCGATACCGGCGTCGGCATTCCCGCGGACAAGCAGTCGATGATCTTCGATGCTTTCGCGCAGGCCGACGCCTCGACCACGCGCGAGTACGGCGGTACCGGCCTCGGGCTCACGATCTGCTCGCGCATCGTCGCTGCGATGGGCGGGCACATCGCCGTCGAGAGCGAGCCGGGGTGCGGCAGCACCTTCCACTTCACGGTGCGCGCGCAGATGGGCGCGGCGCTCGACGCGCATGCGCGCGCGGGGCCGCTCGGACCGCACGCGCGGACGATCGATCCCGCGCGTCATGCGCACGACGCGAAGCGGCCGCCGTTGCGCCTGCTGCTCGCCGAAGACAACCCGGTCAACCAGAAGCTCGCGGTGAAGCTGCTCACCACGCGCGGTCACGTGGTGCGAGTGGCGAACAACGGCCGCGAGGCCGTCGAAGCCGCGCAGCACGAGCGCTTCGATGCGATCCTGATGGATTTGCAGATGCCGGTCATGGGCGGGATCGAAGCGTGCAACGCGATCCGCGCCGCCGAGACCGCGCCGTCGCGTGTGCCGATCATCGCGATCACCGCGCACGCGATGGACCGCGATCGGGACCTGTGTCTCGCCTCGGGCATGGACGGCTTCGTCTCCAAACCGGTGCGCATCGACGTGCTGATGTCCGAGCTCGACCGTGTCGTGTACAGCGGCGATGCGACGCTCGCGGCGTAGCCGCGCATGAACGCTTGCGGGCCGTCGTACACGCGGTGCCTGCGGTATCATCGCGCTTCCCGAGATCCGGGCCGCAGCGCTGAACCGCCGCTGTGAAAACTCCATAGAAGAATAAAAATGTCGGATGAAAGTACTCACACGATCGTCGTCGCCGAAGACAACGCGGTCGTGCGCGAGGTCCTGCGAGGCGTCATACGCCAGGACAAGCGCCTCTCGATCGTCGGCGAAGCGGCGAACGGACAGGCCGCGCTGGAGCTGGTCGACAGCTTCGAGCCCGCGCTCGTGTGCCTCGACGTACTCATGCCGGGCATGGACGGCCTCTCGGTCCTGCGCACGCTGCGCGAGAAGCATCCTGCGATTCCCGTCATCATCGTCACCGGCCAGTCGACGTCTGAAGTCGTCACCGAAGCGCTGAAGCTCGGCGCGGCGGGCTTCGTGGTCAAGCCTTTCAGCGCCGACAAACTGCTGCGCGCGATCCACGGCGCGCTCGCGGTGCGCGCCGCTTAACGCCTCCTGCGCCTGCGTCCGGCGGCCGGCGCTCCTCGCGTGCAGCCGGCGGCTGCGTTCTGCTCCTGAAGCGTCTGCACGAGGCTCGAGGGCCCTTGTGAGCGCGCACGCCGGTGCGTGCGGCAGGCTCTGCTTTGGTGCCGAAGCCGCACTCGAGCGATATCGTGGTGCATCCATTGAACCTGCGTATCCCCCTCGTTATCGTGGCGGCGAATGTGTTGCGCGCCGGACGAGAAGAGCGTGCCGCCAGACGGCAACGGAGGACACGACGTGAATCGAGGATGCACTCAGATGAAAAAGACAATGGGCGGGAAAGCCCCTCGCGCGCGCGCCGCGCTTTGCAGCACCGCCGCTTTGTTCGTGGCCGCCGCAGCTTCGGGCGGCGCAATCGGCAGCAGTGAATATCCGGCGCGGCCGATACGCATGGTGGTGCCATTCGCGGCCGGCGGCGTGTCGGACATCACCGCGCGCGTGCTCGCGTCCCGAATGCAGGAGTCGCTCGGCCAGCGTCTCGTGATCGACAACCGCGGCGGTGCGGGCGGCATGATCGGCACCGACATCGTCGCCAAAGCGGCGCCGGACGGATACACGCTCGTGCTCGCGAGCAACGGCACGCACGCGGTCGTTCCGCATCTCTACAAGAAAGTGCCGTACGACCCGGTGAAGGATTTCGCGCCGATCGGCATGGTGTCGATATCGCCGCAGGTGCTCGCGGTCAACAAGGACCTGCCGGTCAAGTCGGTGAAAGACCTGATCGCGCTCGCGAAAGCGAAGCCCGGCGCACTCACCTACGGCTCGTCGGGTAACGGCAGCACCGGGCACATCTCGGCCGAGATGCTCGGCGCGATGGCCGGAATCCAGTTGACCCACGTGCCGTACAAGAGCGCGTCGGCGGCGTACCCCGACGTTTTCTCGGGCCGCGTCGCGCTGGTGTTCGACAGCGCGTACTCGATGTCGCAGCACATCAAGGCCGACCGGCTGCGGGCGCTCGCGGTGACGACGCCCAAACGCGCGGCGAGCCTGCCCGACCTGCCGACGATGAGCGAGGCCGGGCTGCCGGGATATTCGATGGCGTTGTGGGTCGCGGTGTTCGCGCCGGCGAGCACGCCGGCCGCGATCGTCGCGCGCCTGAACAGGGACATGAACCGCGCGCTCAGCACGCCGCAGGTGCGCGAGCAGATGGCGCAGCAGGGCGCCGAAGTGGTTTACGGCACGCCGGCCGAGCTCATGGCTGCGGTCAAAGGCGACCTGAAGCGCGTCGGCGAGATCGTGAAAGCTGCCAACATCGAAGCGCAGTAAGGCAGAATACGTCGCGCAGGCGCTCCGCCGGCAGCATGTTTTCCCTGATCGCGGCTGCACGCGAGGCGCCTCGCGCTACACATTGACGTGACGTACCGAATGTACAAATCAATCCTCGTTGGCGCGGCGCTGATCGCGCACGCTTCACTCGTGTGCGCGCAGACGTACCCGGCGCGCCCGGTTCGCATCATCGTGCCGTTCTCGCCGGGCGGCGCGTCGGACACTGCCGCGCGCATCGTCGGCGGCAAGCTCGCCGAGCGCTGGAGGCAGCAGATCGTCGTCGAGAACCGGC
This sequence comes from Betaproteobacteria bacterium, assembly GCA_028292065.1. Lineage (GTDB taxonomy): Bacteria > Pseudomonadota > Gammaproteobacteria > Burkholderiales > SG8-41 > JAQGMV01. The sequence continues at coordinate 3,449 of JAQGNC010000059.1, read as the reverse complement.
CCGGCGCCGGCGGCACGATCGGCACCGAGCTCGCGGCCAAGGCGCAGCCGGACGGCTACTCGCTCCTGATGGGCTCGTCGACCGAGCTCGCGGTCAACCCGCACCTGTACCCGAAGCTCGCGTATGACACGATCCGCGATTTCGCGCCGGTCGCGCTCATCGCGTCCACGCCGCTCATGGTGGTGGTGCATCCGTCGCTCGCCGCAAAAACGGTGAAGGATTTCGTCGCGCTCGCGAAAGCGCGTCCGGGCGAGCTCAACTACGCGTCTTCCGGCAACGGGGCGACGACCCATCTCGCGGCCGAAATGTTCAAGCGCGCGGCGGGACTCGAGATCGTTCACGTCCCGTACAACGGCAGCGCGCCGGCGATCGTCGGAGTCATGGGCGCGCAGTCGCAGATGAGCGTGCAGGCGGTGCCCGCGGTGCTGGCGCAGGTGCGCGCGGGGAAGCTGCGCGCTCTCGCGGTGACGAGCGCGAAGCGCGTCACTGCGGCGCCGGAGCTGATGACGCTGGTCGAAGCGGGCTATCCCGGCGTCGAGATCGTCATCTGGAACGCGCTCGTCGCACCGGCGGGCGTGCCGAAGGACATCACGGCAAAGCTGAGCGCGAACATACTCGAGGTCCTGAAGCAGCCGGAGGTCGGCGAAGCGTTCGCGAAACAGGGTGCGGAGATGACGCCGGGCGGTCCCGCCCAGCTCGGGGCGTATCTGAAAGCCGAGCTCGGGAAGTTTGCCAGGGTGGTGAAGGAGTCGGGGGCGAGGGTGGATTGAAGGGGGTCGCCTTAGATCAAAGCGCGGTCTGTCCCCGGGGTCTGACCCCGGCTTTTTGGGGTCAGACCCCGGTTTGGACCGAGGTCGCACCGCGCGCGACGCCTAACACCAAACCAGGGACAAACCCCATGAAACAAAACCAGGCAACACCGCGGTCCATCCCCGCCCTCGATCACGATCACTACATGGGCGTCGCGCTCGAGCTGGCACGGCAGTCGGCCGTCGAAGGCAACCGGCCGCTGGGCTCGCTGCTGGTCGACCCCTCGGGCGCAATCGTCGCGCAAGGCACGAACCGCGTGTACACCGACTTCGACCCGACTGCGCACGGCGAGATGATGGTGATCCGCGAGGCGACGCGTAAGCTCGCGACGCTCGATCTGTCGGGGCTCACGCTTTATACGACGCTCGAGCCGTGTCCGATGTGCTGCTGGGCGATACTCGAAGCGAACGTGGGCTCGCTGGTGATCGGCGCGCGTCATGCCGCGATCGGCCGCACCGATATCGGCACCTACTCGGTCGAGACCCTCTTCGCGCTCACCCGCCGCTCGCTGCCGGTCGTGACCGGCGTGAGATCGCAGGAGTGCGTCGACATGCGCCTCGCGTGGGTGGCGCAACGCGCGGCACGCGGACTCGGGCCGCGATAGCGGCTGCGCCGCTCCAGGTCGTGCGGGATCTTTCGTCGTCCTGTTGCGTGCAACGCCTCTGCTGCCGCCTCGCTCCTCACGCCTCACTGCTCACGCCTCACGCCTCACCCACAGCGCACCGCGATAAAACATTTTTTTGCGTAGCCAGTGGTGATTTCGGCGCCGGTTCTGTATAGCATTGGTGGAGCAGCGGCGTACCGTGCGGTATGCGCTTTGCTCGCCGGCTCACTTGTGCGGGCAGCGCGAAACGCGGCAGGAGGTCCGTATGGGCTGGATGATCTTCACCGACGCAGGCGGCCTGTGGTACTGGGAGCTGCTGAGTGACAACTCCGACATGATCCTCGAGTGCACCCACGGCTTCCCGACGCGCGAGCGTTGTGTGGCGAACGCACGCGAGCACGGTTTCGCGGGCCAGCATTCAGGGCCGATCGACCAGGGCGACGCGCACGACCAGGAGTGGTAAGTTCAGGAAATTCGACGCTGCGCGCCGGCGGTTGCCCGCAACCGCCGGCGCTGCCGCCGTCGGCAACGCAGGTTATTCGAGGACAGGACGATGATGCACTGGGAATTCAAGCAGGAGCCGGGCGAGACCAACCGCTGGCGCTGGAAATGCGTGGCCGCAGGCACTCGCGAAACGCTGAAGATGTCGCAGCTGCCTTTCAAGACGATGGAGGAGTGCGTCCGCGACGCGCAGAAATACGGTTACCTCGGAAGCGAGGCGCCGCGCTCGTCATGAGCAGCCGCGATGCGGCCGTGTCGCGCGGGCGGTCAGCGCTTGGGATATCGATGATCGTTGCCGGGCCGCGTCAGCCGGCCCTGCGTCGCCTCGAAGACGTAGCCCTGCGCACGTGCCGCCGCGACGCAGCTGTCATACGTCTCGTATGACAGCGGCGACTCGGCGACGACTGTCCTGTCATCGGACAGCTGTTGCCACCGCCACTGCGTCGTGTCCGCAACAAAAAACCGCCATATCACTCGCATCGTCGACCCTGCTCCCGATCCGGCTCGCGAGGCAAACGCGGGGCGAGCCTGCGACTCCTTCATCGAACACGCAGTGTAGTCCCTGACGGGTTGTCGCCACGACCGGGGCCCGCCTGCGCGGCGTCGTCAGCCGGCCGCTCCGAAACCCCGCGCCCCGTATTCAGCCACCCGAAAGGCTTGTCGAGGACATCTTCGCCGGTCGCCCAGTCGTCGAGCCGGCGGTAGCGCGGCTCACCGTCGACCGGATCCTCGTTGCCGTCGAATCCGTTGCGCCGGGCGTCGCGCATCGCCGCGGGCAGGGTGGTGAAGCCCGCAGCCGAGCTGACGACCCGGTGCCCGGAGTCGAGCTCTTCCCAGCACCAGATCTGCTTGACCGCGCAGTCGCACACGTCGAGCCGGGTGAAAAATCGCCACCGTCGCATTTCCATTGTCATGTACTCACCCTGAGCAACGTCCGGGCCACTGTGCAAATGCGTGTGGAATCAAGGCGTAACCCGGGGTCTGCAGGGTGCCGCTGTCGCCGGATGGAAACAGCGCGAGCTTGGCGGTTGAGGCGCAGCTGCGCGCTTGCACCCCGCTCGGGAGGCGGCGCCGCCGCGGTGTCGCCAAGCGGCAACGTAAGTCGCAACGCGGCTAGAATCCGACGGTGTGACTGGAGGCCGATACCCGGCCGCAGCGCAACTTTCGTCGAAGGCTCATGGCCCATCCTCTTCCCGCACTGTCGCTGCTCGAGACGCGCGTGGTCGGCGTGCTGTACGAAAAGCAGCACACTGTTCCGGACACCTATCCGCTGACGCTCAACGCGCTCGTCTCCGGATGCAACCAGAAGACGAGCCGCTACCCGGTGATCGACGCGAGCGAGTCCGAAGTCCAGGCCGCCATCGACAGCCTCAAAGGCTGCAACCTCGTGATCGAGACCAGCGGCGGGCGAGTGGCGCGTTACTCGCACAATGTCGAGCGCGTGCTGCAGGTGCCGCGGCAATCGGCCGCGCTCCTCATGGCGCTCATGCTGCGGGGGCCGCAGACCCCCGGCGAGCTGCGCACCGGCACCGAG
>JAQGNC010000374.1 GCA_028292065.1 Betaproteobacteria bacterium | reverse complement strand
TTCGCGGCGATCGTGGTGACCGAGAGCGACGACGTGTTCGTCGCGAGTATGCAATCCGGCGTGACGATGGCTTCGAGCTGCGCGAAAAGCTCGCGCTTGGCGTCGAGGTTCTCCGCGATCGCTTCGACGACCATATGGCACGGCGTGAATTCGGTGAGCGATGCGACGACCTTGATGCGGCCGACCGCGGCATCGGCGGCGTCCTTGGTCATGCTGCCTTTTTCGGCGGCACGCGCGATCATCTTGGCGACGAAATCGCGGGCTTCCTGCGCGGCGCCGGGCCTCGCGTCCATGATCATCACGTTCATCCCGCCTGCCGCGGTGACCTGAACGATGCCTCTGCCCATCGCGCCGGTGCCGATGACGCCTATCGTGAGGTCCGGCCGGTTCGCATCGAATGCCATATTGTTCTTTCGGAATGACAACAGGATAGAAGAGACGCTGCGGACGCCCGGTGCGCTTCGTGCGGCTACGCGGCGGTAAGCCGTGAGACGGGGTGCGGGTGAAGCGTCGAGGCGGCGCACGACAGCGAGTCGCGAGCCGACGATTATATTCGGCGCGTCGAAGCAGCGTCAATTTGGGGCATGCGCTGTTTTCCGCCCTTGCGCGCGGCACTCGATTCACAGTGTGGTCGCGTTCATTTACTATCCGTGCGCCATGATGTTTCAAGCCGCGCAGTGACCTCCCGCACATTCGTTCAGTTCATCCGTTACTGCGCGGTCGGCGGGTGCGGCTTTTTCGTCGAGGCCGCGCTGATCGCGTTCCTGCAGTATCGCTGGGGCTGGAGCGCATTGCCGTGCCGCGCGGTGTCCTTTCCAGTCGCCGTCGTGGTGACGTGGTGGCTCAATCACCGCTACACGTTCGCCACCCGCGGCGGCTGGCCCGAGCTCGCGCGATACCTGAGCACCCAGGGTGTAGGACTGCTCGTGAACCTGCTCGCTTATACGGCGGTCATCTGGCTCGTGCCGGCGCTCGACCGGCACGCGCTCGTGCCGCTGGTGGCGGGCTCCGCGCTCGGGCTGGCGGTCAATTTCGCGCTGGCGAGGCACTGGGTGTTTCGTGCCGCGAAGCGCTGAGGTTTTGCCGTGCCCGCGATCACAACCCTCGTAAACCGTTCCTGGCGGCCCGGTCCGCTGCTGAGCGCCGCGGCTGCGCTCGCCCTGCTCGCCTATCTGATCGTCGACTTCCGGGTGTTCCCATTCGAGGCGCGGTTTCCCGACGAAGGGCGCTTCATCGAGGAGGCGGTGAAGTTCGCCGCGACCGGCGAGTTCTGGGGCTGGAACGACCGCGCTTTCGAAATGCCGCTGACCGGCGTGCTGTACGGCGCCATCTATTCGGTGGTCGGCAGCGAAGCGGGCCTTTTCATCGTCGCGCGCAGTCTCCAGGCGGTTTTGCTGGTCGTTCAGGCGTGGCTGAGCGCGGACCTCGCCAGGCGTCTGTTCGACGACGTCCGTGCGGCGAGCCTCGCGTTCATCGGCGTGCTGGCGTATCCGATGTTCATTGCTTTTCAGAGCCTGCTGCTCAGCGAAGCACTCTTCATTTTCCTGCTGGTGCTCGCGGTGTGGTGCCTGTACCGCTGGGCGGAGGCCGGCTACGCTCGCCGGTGGCTCATCGCCTACGCGGTGGCCGCCGCCGCCGCGACTTACACCAAGGCGACCCTCACCTGGCTGCCGGTGCTGCTGCCTGCGCTGCTGATCCTGCGGCCGGCGGCGTGGAAGCAGATCGTGCGCGCCACCGCGCTCGCCGGGCTCGTCTACGCGCTGTGCCTCGCACCGTGGTGGATTCGCAACGCGCGGCTCTTCGACCAGCCGGTCTGGTTTACCACCAGCGCGTCGAGCAATTTGTACCTCGGCAACAACCCGGCGAACGTGCGCGCCGGCAACGAATGGGACCGCGATGCGGAAACGCCTTTTGTCGCGGCGATCGGCGGCCTTCCGGAGGTCGAGAGGGACCGGCGCTACCGCGCGCGCGCGATTGCCTACGTGCGCGCCGAGCCGCTGGAATTCGTGCGCAACGCAGGACGCAAGCTCGTTCGCTTCTGGAATGTCGTGCCCAACCACGAGAGTTTCAGGCAGGGCGCCTACGAGTGGGCTATCGCGCTGAGCTACGGGCCGGCGCTGGTGCTCGCCGTCGTCGCTGCGTGGCTGTATCGCAGGCGCTGGCGGCGCCTGCTGCCGATCTATGCGTTGATCGGGTATTTCACCTTGGTCCACGTGGTCACGATCTCGTCGCTGCGCTACCGTTTGCCGCTCGAGCCTTTCCTGATCATCTTTGCGGCGGGCGCCCTCGCCTTTCTGTCCCGCCGCCTCGCGGCCAACCGTCGAGCCGCGCGGCACGATTGCGTTGACACCGCGCCGGGGCGCAGCGTTTAATTAGCCGCAATTCACGGCCTCATGCCGGTCGCCCTTCGGGCCCGAAGGGAAAAAACTCATGTCTACACACGTTCCTCTGCCCTCCGAGCGCTCGTTCGGTTTGACTTTCGTCGGGTTTTTCGCGCTCGTCGCGGCGTGGCAGGCATGGGCCGGCCGGCCCGCGGTCGCCGGAATTCTGGGCGGCGCGGCCGCATTGACCCTGCTGGTCACGCTGGTGCGCCCGCTGCTGCTGCGGCCTCTGAACCGTACGTGGATGAAATTCGGCGCGCTCATGCACGCGGTGGTCAACCCGATCGTGCTCGGCGCCATGTTTTTTGTCGTCCTCGCGCCCATCGGCATCGTGATGCGCCTGTTCGGCCGCGACGCGCTGCGGCGCAGGCTCGACCCGCAAGCGCCGTCGTACTGGGTCAGGCGCGACCCGCCAGGCCCCGCACCGGATTCGCTACCCAACCAGTTCTGAGGGCCCATGGATTTCATCAAAGAGCTTTACGCCTTTCTCAAAGCACGCAAGAAGTTCTGGCTGCTGCCCATCATCATCGTCATGGTGCTTTTCGGCGGTCTGCTGATACTCGCCCAGGGCTCCGCGATCGCGCCTTTCATCTACACGCTTTTCTAAGGCGTCGCTCACTTGAAGATACTGGGAATCTCCGCGCTGTACCACGACGCGGCCGCGGCGCTCGTGGTCGACGGGCAGATCGTCGCCGCCGCGCAGGAGGAACGCTTTACGCGCAAGAAGCACGACGCGAGCTTCCCCGCGAACGCGATACGCTTTTGCCTGGAGTACGCCGGCGTGTCCCGCGACGAGCTCGACCACGTCGCGTTCTACGACAAGCCGTTCCTGAAGTTCGAGCGCCTGCTCGAGACTTACCTCGCTTTCGCGCCGCGCGGCTTCACGTCGTTCCGGCAGGCGTTGCCGCTGTGGCTCAAGGAAAAGCTGTTCCAGAAGAGCCTCATCGTGAAGGAGCTCGAGACGGGCGTCGGCGACGCGGTCGACTGGCGCGGCAAGCTGCTCTTTTCCGAGCATCACCTGAGCCACGCGGCGAGCGCGTTCTACCCTTCGCCTTTCGAGCGCGCCGCCGTGCTGACGATGGACGGTGTGGGCGAGTGGACGACGACTTCGCTCGCCGCCGGCAACGGGCAGAACCTCGAGGTCGTGCGCGAGATCCATTTTCCCCATTCGCTCGGGCTGCTCTATTCGGCGTTCACCTACTACACCGGTTTCAAGGTCAATTCCGGCGAGTACAAGGTGATGGGGCTCGCGCCGTACGGCGAGCCGAAGTACGCGTCGCTCATCAGGGAACATCTGATCGACATCAAGGATGACGGCAGCTTTCGCCTGAACCTCGATTACTTCGATTACTGCACCGGCCTCACGATGACCAACGGCCGGTTCGACGAGCTTTTCGGTGCGCCGCGCCGCTCGCCTGAGAGCGTGCTCACGCAGCGCGAGATGGACCTCGCGGCGTCGATACAGGCGGTGACCGAGGAGGTCATGCTCAAGCTCGCGCGCTCGGTCGCGCGCGAGACCGGCGAGAAAAATCTCTGCCTCGCGGGCGGCGTCGCGCTCAATTGCGTGGCGAACGGCAAGATACTGCGCGATCGCGCATTCGAGAACGTCTGGCTGCAGCCCGCAGCCGGCGACGCGGGAGGCGCAGTCGGCGCGGCGCTGGCCGCGTATCACCTGCACGGGCGCCGTCCGCGCGTCGTGCCCGCTCACGGCGACGCGATGAAAGGCGGCTACCTGGGTCCGGAATACGCGCAGCACGACGTCGAATCGCGCCTGAAAGCCGCCGGCGCGGTGTTCGAGGTGCTCGACGACGATGCGCTGATCGATGCCTGCGCGAGTGCGCTCAAAGACGGCAAGGCGATCGGATGGCACCAGGGCCGGATGGAATTCGGCCCGCGCGCGCTCGGCGGCCGTTCGATACTCGGCGATCCGCGCTCGCCGGCGATGCAGCGCACGCTCAACCTCAAAGTGAAATATCGCGAGTCGTTCAGGCCTTTCGCGCCTTCGGTGCTGCGGGAAGACGTGAGCGAGTGGTTCGATCTCGACGAGGACAGCCCTTACATGCTGCTCGTCGCCGACGTGCAGGACCGCCACCGCATCCCGATGAACGAGGAGCAGCAGCGCCTCTTCGGCATCGACAAGCTCAACGTGCCGCGCTCGAAGATTCCCGCGGTGACGCACGTCGACTATTCGGCGCGCATCCAGACCGTGCACGAGCACACCAATCCGCGCTACTACCGGCTGATCAAGCGCTTCAAGGCGCTCACGGGTTGTCCCGTCGTGGTCAACACCAGCTTCAACGTGCGCGGCGAGCCCATCGTATGCACGCCGGAGGACAGCTTCCGCTGCTTCATGGGAAGCGACATCGACGTCCTCGCGGTCGGCAACTGCTTCCTGTCGAAGGAAGCGCAAAACCCGGCGCTGTTGACGAGGTACGAGGAAGTTTTTGAGCTCGACTGACCACGGCGCCCGGCCGGGCAGCGCGTCTTTGCCGCGACACAGGAAAGTTCTTTACGGTCTCATCGCGTGCGCGATCGGGATCGTCGCCGCTTTTCTGATGCTCGAAGCGGCGCTGCGCCTGCTCCCGGTGCGCGAGCCGTTCCAGGCGCAGCCGGTCGACGCGACCCACCGCTACATGCACTTCAGGCCGAACTACGATTTCACCTATTCGATGGGGCTTAAGTTCGACATCGTCAACAAGGTTCACGTCAACAATTACGGTTACGTCAACGGGCAGGACTACGATGCGAGCGCGACCACGCCCCTGCTGGCGGTGATCGGCGACAGCTACATCGAGGCGGCGCACGTGCCGTACGCGCAATCGCTCCAGGGCCGCCTCGCGCAAAGCGTCACCGGCCGCGCCCGCGTCTACAGCTTCGCGAGCTCGGGCGCGGCGCTCAGCCAGTACCTGGCCTACGCCGAGTTCGCAAGAGACACGTTCAGGCCTGCCGCCCTCGCGGTGCTCGTCATCAGCAACGATTTCGACGAGTCGCTGCTCGAATACAAGTCTGACCCCGGCCACCATTATTTCACGCCGACCGCGGACGGCAGCTACGCGCTCGAGCTGATCCCGTTCACGCCCAGCCTCCTGCACCGCGCGCTGCGCATGAGCGCGCTCGCGCGGTACGTCCACGGCAACGATCTCGTGAACGGCGTGCGGCGCCGGATCGAGTCGGTCTTCGGGGGGCGCACCGAACAATTCGTCGGCAACGTCGCGTCCGACGCCGACGACGCGCGAGTCGAAAAATCGAAACGGGCAGTCGACCATTTTCTCAAGGTGCTTCCGCAGTACGCCGGCGTCGCTCCGGACATGATCGTCCTGCTGGTCGACGGCGTGCGCCCGGAGCTCTACGACGAGCGGCAGTTGAAAGCGGCGGAATCGAGCTACGCGTCGATCATGCGCGAGTACTTGATCGCCCAGGCACGCCGGTACCCCTACCGGACCGTGGACCTGCAGCCGCGATTCATCGAGCGGCACCAGCGCGACGGCGCGCGCTTCGAGTGGCCGATCGACTCGCACTGGAACGCGACCGGCCACGAGGAAGCGGCCGCGGCGGTCACTGACACCGGGATATTGCAACGCCTGCTCGCGAGCGCAGGCGGCGCGAAACGTGCGCCCGCCGACGGCGAGTCTACGCCCGCTGCACCTCTGCGTTGAAACCCGGAAAGCTCCGCGGCAGGCGGGGATTGCGCGCGAGGCGAGGACCGATGGTGAGGATGCCCGGGGTCCTGCTGGCGCTGCGGAAGTCGAAGAGCTTGGTCTGCTCGCAGATCCTGATGTCGCCGTCTATCCTGATGTTCTGCCACTGCCGCGTCGTGATCCGCTCTTCGTTGCGTTTTGCGTCGAGCGCGCGAAAAGCGATCGCCGCCTCGAGCCGGCAGTCGATGTCGTCGATGTCGAGCTCGAGCGCGACATTGCGGATCGCCATGTTGGGCACCTCGTTCTGGTGATCGAGGTAGACGATGGCGTCGCCTCCCCTCTTCGCCCGGCACTTGAGCTTCACCCGGATGTCGGTGGTATCGCGCCGGTAGCAGCTGATCAGCACGTCGGTGAAACCGGTCGCGTTGTTGATCGACTCGAGCTCGATGTCGTGCCGGGACACGCCGTACGGAAAGTACGAGCGCTTGATGTCGTCGCAGCGCAGGCCGCGCGCGACCACGTCGTCGGCGTCGTGCTGGAAATTCAGGCCGTACACCGCATGCTTTACTGCGACGTTGGTCAGCCGCACGCCGCGAGTGCGCCCGGTCTTGCGGTCCGATTCCCGGCAGATCATCGCGGCGTAAACCGATTCGAACCTGCAGTCGGACACCGAGACGCTCTCGCATCCGGCCGATCCTTCCGCCGCGAGTCTGATTGCCACGGCGCCGAACTCGCTCACATTCCTGTTGAAGCCGGCATCGCGAAAAGTGAGGCCTTCCATGCCGATATTGCGGCAACCGGCGAACAGGAACATGTTCGAAAGCCCGTTGACGCTCTTGCACGAGATCGTCGCCTGCTCGCCCACGAAGCGCACGTTCTGGAGATTGGACGCGGCCACGAGTGTCGTCTCATCCGCGGCGCCGAGAAAATAGTCGCCTCGCGGGAACAATATCGTGGCGCCGCCCGGGCGCTCGCTCGCTTCGCGGATCGCTGCGCGCACCTGCGCCAGATCGGGCAGCTTGCCGTTACCGAACGCGCCGAGGTCTTTCACGTTGATGGTGGGGACGCGCAGCGGGCGCGACTTGCCCGGCGCGTCCGCGGCGTGCGCGGTAACGGCAACAGGTGCGGCAAGAACAGCCATATCGCGCAGGAAGTGCCGGCGGGTGAGCATCGGTCGAAACATCGGGCCTCTCCAATCTGGGGCGACTATACAAGCCGCTCCGCGAGGTGTCACCTGCTCGCGGCCGGACTCTCGACGCTCGGCGCGTGCCACGATCTGCGCCGAACGTAAATCTTCTTCCCGACTTCGCACGAAAGCCGAGCGC
>JAQGNC010000367.1 GCA_028292065.1 Betaproteobacteria bacterium | reverse complement strand
TCGACCAGACCGTGAACGAGCTCGGCAAGCTCGACATCCTGGTGTCGAACGCCGCGCACCAGAACCGCAAGAAGTCGCTCGACGAGCTCACCGACGAAGAGCTCGAGACGACTTTCGACGTCAACATCCTCGCCTACATCCGCCTGTGCCGCGCGGCGTTGAAACACATGAAGCCCGGCGCCGCGATCATCGCAACGAGCTCGGAGACCGGCATCATGGGCTCGGCGCAGCTTCCCGATTACTCCGCGACCAAAGGCGCGATCAACGCGTTCACCAAGACGCTCGCGCAGAACCTGGTCGAAAAAGGGATACGTGTGAATGCGGTCGCGCCGGGCCCGGTGTGGACCCCGCTCAACCCCTCAGACGACGGCATGACGCCCGAGAAAGTCGCCGAGTTCGGCAAGCAGGCACCGATCGGGCGGCCCGCCCAGCCCGAAGAGCTCGCGCCGTCGTACGTGTTCCTCGCCTCCGACGCGGACTCGTCCTACATCACCGGGATCGTCTTACAGGTGATGGGAGGGGAAACCACCGGCGGGTGAAACGCGCTTGTTTCCCCTCCGGGTGCAGTGAACGCAGAAGACGGACACCAGGGTTTCGCTCCTTGAACCTCCCTTCCTTTGTTATGCGCCGCTAGGTGCCGTGCTTGCCGGCGGTCCAGCCGGAGGCGGCGAGCACGCGCTCGCCGACTTCGATCGGCTCTTCTTCCAGCGGTGTAGCCATCGTGTCGTTCCAGCGGTTCATGAAGCCGAAAAGCGATACGACCGCGGTGATCTCGACGATCTCGCCTTCGCTCCAGTGGCGCTTCACCTCGGTGAACAGCTCGTCGGTGACCCCATTCGGCTGTGATGCCGCTGCGATCGCGAAATCGAGCGCCACGCGCTCGCGCTCGGTGTAGAGCGGGCTCGTGCGGTACTCCCACACGGCAGCGAGCTTCGCTTCGTCCACGCCCAGCCGGAGCGACGCCCCGGCGGTGTGGGCCACTCAATACTGGCAGCCGTGGGCCTTGCTCGCGACGTGGGCGAGCAGGCGCTTGAAACCGACGGCGACTTCGCTCTCGGGGTCCCACACCGCGGCCGCGAGCTGCGACAGCGCTGTGACGAGTTTCGGCTTGCGCTGCATGATGAGCACGCTGTTCGGCACGAAGCCGAGCGAGCGGCGATAGCGCTCGAAAGATTCTTCGAGGCCGGGCGTGGCGGCGAGCGGCAGTGCATCGAGTCGCGACATGGTGTCTCCTTGATCGAATATGGCTTACGATAACATCAGACCTTTCGCCGCAAGACCTTCGCGCCCGGCGCCGCTTCGATGTGTCGCCCGTGCAATGCTCAGGCGAACTCTCTTCGACCGAAACTGAACACCCGACATACATCCCCATGGCCGCGCCCACACTGCTCAAACCGCACACCAAGGACCTCGGAGGCTTCGAAGTCCGCCGCCTCCTGCCCGGGCACCCGCACCAGATGGTGGGGCCGTTCATCTTTTTCGATCACATGGGACCTGCGCACATGGCCGCGGGAACCGGGGTCGACGTGAGGCCGCACCCGCACATCGGGCTCGCCACCGTCACGTATCTCTTCGAAGGCGCGTTCATGCATCGCGACAGCCTCGGCACGGTGCAGCGCATCGAGCCGGGCGCAGTCAACTGGATGACCGCGGGACGCGGCATCGCGCACTCCGAACGCAGTCCCGACGAGCTGCGCCCGGACGGTCCGCGGCTGCACGGCATCCAGAGCTGGGTCGCGCTGCCGCTGGAGCACGAGCAGTGCGAGCCGACGTTCAGTCATCATCCGAAAGAAACGATTCCGCTCATCACGCTGCCCGGCGTATACATGCACCTCATCGCCGGAACCGCTTATGGACGGACTTCGCCGACGCCCACGTACTCGCCGATCTTCTATCTCGCGGTCGAGATGGAAGCGGGCGCGAGCCTCGAGCTGCCTCGCGAGCACGAGGAGCGCGCGGTGTACGTCGTCTGCGGCGACGTCGAGGCCGGCGGCTCGCCGATACCCGTCCACCATCTCGCGGTCGCGCCGCCGAATGAGGGCGCACGCATCACCGCACGCTCCCCTGCGCGAGTGATGCTGCTCGGCGGCTCGCCGGTCGGCGAGCGCCGCATCTGGTGGAATTTCGTCGCGAGCTCGGAGGCCCTGATCGACGAAGCGGCAGAGCGCTGGCGCGCGGGCGGATTCGCTCCGGTGCCGGGCGAGATCGAATTCATACCGCTGCCGAAGGATCGCACGCCTCGCACCACGTTCGTGCCGTGAGCGCGGCACTCGACGTCGCACAGATCCGCCAGGATTACCGCGGCGAGCGGCTCGACGAGCGCGATGTCGCGCGCGAGCCCATCGCTCAGTTCAACGCGTGGTTCGAAGAAGCGCTGCGCGGCGAGCTGCCGATGGACAACGCGATGACCATCGCCACGGACTCGGCCGATTCCCGGCCGGCGGCGCGCATGGTGCTGCTCAAAGGCGTCGATCAGCGCGGCTTCGTCTTCTTCACCGATTACGAAAGCCGCAAAGCGCAGGAGCTCGCCGCGAACCCGCGCGCCGCGCTGCTCTTCTTCTGGATCGAGCTCGAACGCGAAGTGCGTATCGAAGGGGCCATCGAAAAAACGTCTGCGGCCGAATCGGACGCCTATTTCGCGAGCCGCCCCGTCGCGAGCCGGCTGGCGGCGATCGCTTCACCGCAGAGCGCCGTCATCGCCGACCGCAGCATGCTCGACGAGCGCTACGCCCAGGCCGAGCAGCGCTACGGCGCCGCTCCGCCGCGCCCGCCGAACTGGGGCGGATACCGCGTCGTCCCCGACGCGATCGAGTTCTGGCAGGGCCGCCCCAACCGGCTCCACGACCGGCTGCTGTATACGAAAAACAGCGCCGGCGGCTGGGACATCGTAAGGCTCGCGCCGTAGGCGCTCGCGCTCGCGCCCGGTAACGACAAGGAGGGAAACCAAGGTTTCCCTCCTTGAACCTCCCTTCCTTCGCCTCGCTGCCGCTCGCGCCCGAAGCTCTGAAGCAATTGAAAAACCACCTAAATCCATCCTTCCGCCCTGAAGGGAAGGAGAGTTATGCCCGGCGGGCATGACAAAAACATTCCCTCCCCCTCAGGGGGAGGGTTAGGGTGGGGGTGGTTTTTACCGTGCTTCATGCTCATCCCCCCGCCCCTCCGACCCGCACCGCGCGCCACGTGCTCTCCTGCTGCTTTGGCCCGTAGCCCCAGCGCACCCGGCCTTCGATCGCATTGCCGGAGACCCGGCCTTCATAGCGGTAGCTCATCTCGTCTTCGGCGAGCACGAAGC
>JAQGNC010000338.1 GCA_028292065.1 Betaproteobacteria bacterium | reverse complement strand
GTGTTTCTAGAGCATCGCTGGCCTTGATCTTCAGAATGTCGCAACTTGTGTCACCGGGCATCACCGGTCCGTTCGCGCAGAGCTTTTGACGCTGCTCCATTGCTCGCCTAAACCGTTCACCGGTTGTTTCCTCCGGTGTCGCGACTCTATATACGGTCAGTGCCGCTGCAAGAACGGCTACGCCGGCAACAACTCGTATCAGTCTAGGACCATGAGCTAGGCAGGGCATTGTGGGTCGGCCCCTTACGCGTACGCTTGATTAGGAGCCCACTTCTGCAAAGCATGCCCGCGCCTACCCCCCATCACCCCTCCCACTCCGACGCGTCTACAGCGTTGGTCTGTGTGGCTTGCTTGCGAGTGAAGCCCTGAGTGACGCCCTGTCCGGAAACAGCGCTTTGGACTCAGGGCACCGTGACAATATAGGCTCGAAAATTCACGGCCGCAATCACGAAAATGTTAGGTTTGGTGTTTTGTAGATGAAACCGTCAGTTATCGCCGCATGCTCGTGCCGCACATGAACCGATGCCGCTGAGCAGCGCGTCAAGCTTCCGGTAAGAACGCTGCGCCTAGACCATTTGGCCTATGCGTTTGTCACCGCGGCGGCGAGGCGTCATCGCCGTGCTCGGTTGCTCACCGCTTGCGCTGAGCGGCGGCGCGACAACTCAGAGTCACGCCCGCGGTCGCTTCAACGCTTCGCGAAACTCTTCGATCAATCCCGTGACCTTGTCGAGTGTCTTCATCGTCGGAGGCGCTTCCAGCGCCGCGGTCGGGTCGTCGAGGCCGGACAGCAGCCTGGCGCCGGCGTTGCGCATCGCGTGCTGCACGCCGCGCGAGTGCATGAACTCGTCGAGCTCCCGCTCCTCGTCGGGCGTGAGGGTATACGTGTCGATTTCATGCAGGAGCCTGTCGAGACGCGCTTTCATCTGCGCGTCGGCATCGTTCGGGAGGAGCGCGAAAGCCCAGGTGAGCATCGCCGTCGTCGCGTCGGTGAGCAGGGTTGCCTTGCGCAGCACGTCGGAGGCGAAGAAGCGCAGCGCCTCGTCGAGCTCCGCGTCGGTGAGCGCGTCGAGCGACTTGCGCACGGCGGCGCGTGAGTGCTTGTCGCGGATGCCGAGGCGGTCGAGCGACGCTGCGAAGTCGTCGGCCAGCGCCTCCGCAGCGCGGTCCCAGTAGGCATTGCCCGGCTTCCATTCCAGCCCGAGTCGCAGGCGCTTGCCCACGAGCGCGAGCGCATCGGCAGCCCTTTTGCGGGCGTGCGCCGGGAAGACCTCCTTGCGCAGCGTCGGCATATCGATCGCAGCGATCGCCCGCACCAGTTCATTGAGCCTCTTCTGCCGCGTCTGGGCGCAGCCGGGGGCGGGCTGGATCAGCGCGACGACGATCGCTGCAGCGAGAATGCGGTAGAGCACCATGAGCCTGGCACCTCCTGCGGCGCGACGGCAAGGGTTTCCAGCGGCACCGCTACACGCTTGCGGTGCCGACGTCGATTACGCGGGACTCTTCCTGCCCCTCACCCTGGCCCTCTCCCCGCAAGCGCGGCGAGGGAAAGTTGTCTCGCTACGCTCTACGTGAACGAGGGTCGGCTGTAACGCGCTCGATTTCAGGCGACGGCGGCAGGCTTATGATATACCACCAGTTCTCTTAATTTACAACCAGAGATAGCGGTACTGCGCTCACAAGGCGTGAGCGCGCGGTTTAGTGCAGCGTCCCGCCCGCCGCGAACGCGATGGCCCGCGGCATCTCCCATCGCGGCAGGCCGCAGATGAGGCCGCCGGTGACGAACATGCTTTCGTCGCTGACGGTGAAGACGATGTGCCCGGTTTCTTCGAGACAGAGCAATTTGTCACGGAACTCGTTCATCGAGAGGCCCCGCATGACGAGCGCCGGCGCGATCACGTGCTGCAGGATCCGCCAGTCTTCCTTGTGTAGCTGAGCTGATGACATATTCGTGCCTCCGCAGACACTTACGGCCCGCAGTGCACGAACTTGATGAGTGGATGTGTCGCATTACTCAATCCGCTCGCCGGAGCCGTCGCGGCGCCGCTCGGCGGCCGTCGCCCACGACACGAAACCGTGCTCGAGCGCGTCCGCCAGGCAATCGGCAAGCGTCTCCAGCCGCGCATCCGAACGCTCTTCGCTGCCGTCCGCGTGCACCGCTCGCCAGTACCATTTGTTGTCGCTGGTGTAGGAGAAGGTCCAGCGCGTCCTGCGTTCGGGCTGAGCGCGTGTGTCGGTCATGATCGAACCTCGCGTCGGCTGTGGATCGAGCCGTTAACGATAGCGCAAACTGAAACGGCCGGCCAAAGCGGTGACTCAAACGAGGCAGGCGCCTTCCTCGTCAAAGCGCTGCCGCGCGTTGATCTGTAGGCTCAGGCTTCGGTATATTCGCCGCTTCGGGGCGAGGGCCGGCACATGGAGCGATGGGAGTTCGATCACAGCGAAGAGCCGCGCGGCTGGCGCTGGCTGCGCGTGGACACCGAGACGCAGTATGTGCGCCGGTGCTGCGACCGCTACTTCGACACCCTGCGCGAGTGCGTCGAGGACGCGGTCGTCCACGGCTATGAGGTGCCGGTCAGGCAGCCCTGACGCGCGCTGCGGGATTACGAGACGTAATCCTCATGCCAGCGGGTGCCGCGTCATCGCCTCCGCCAGTTCCTTCTCGTTGGTGAGATCAAGCCGCAGCGGCGTCATCGACAGGTAGCCGTGGTCGACCGCCCAGCGGTCGGTGCCCTCTTCGGTCTCCTCGATCGGAACCACCGTGAACCAGTAGTGCTCGCGCCCCATCGGGTCTTTGCCGGGAACGACCTTGCCGTCGTACTGCTTGACCGACTGGCGCGTCCAGCGCATGCCTTTCGGCCTGGCGATCGGGAAATTCACGTTCACCAGCCTGAGCCGCTCGTCCGGCAGCAGGATCTCCAGCGCTTTGCCGGCCCACTCCTTGAGCATTTCCCAGTCGGGCTCGTCCTCGCCCACCGGGGTGCTGAACGCGAAGCCTCGCATGCCGAAGAGCACCGCCTGCTTGGCCGCCGCCAGCGTTCCCGAATGCCACAGTCCGTTGCCCAGGTTCGGCCCGAGGTTGATCCCCGAGAACACCACGTCGACCTTGTCCCACGCGTAGGTGCCGAGCGCCACGCAGTCGCCCGGGGTGCCGTTCACGCGCCACGCTTCGACGCCTTTCATCGGCGTGCGCTTGATCGTCAGCGGGCGCGATGCGGTGATCGCATGACTCGCCGATGACATCTCCACGTCGGGCGCGACGATGCGCACTTCGCCGAACTGCTGCGCGACCTGCGCCAGCGCACAGATGCCCGGGCTGTAAACCCCGTCGTCATTCGCTATCAGTATCCGCATGATTTCTCCGCTTTCACCGGTATGTTTGTTGCTCCGGACCCCGCTCATTCCATCGCGAGACGCAATCTTCGTGCGCATCAGCCTCATCCATCATCCCGGCGCGGGCGACGACGACCAGCCCGACGCCAAAGCGGTCTGCAGACTCCTGCGCCGCCACGGCCATGCCGTGCGCTACCAGTCCGCCGACGCGGACACGTGGGCGGCCGTGCTGGACGAGCCGGCCGATCTCATCGTGGTCGCAGGCGGCGACGGCACGGTCGGCCGGGTCGCGAAGAAGTTGATCGGGCGCAAGCTGCCCCTCGCGCCGCTCCCGCTCGGCACCGCGAACAACATCTCGAACACCTTGGGAATCGCGGATCGCACGCTCGACGAGATCGTCGGCGGTTGGGACAACGGCGAGCGCATCCGCTTCGACGCCGGCATCGCGAACGGCCCGTGGGGCTCTCGTTATTTCATGGAAGCATTCGGGATCGGTCTTTTCGCGTGCACGATTCCCGTGGCGGACCGCAACAAGACGCTCAAGAACCTCGACGATGCCGACGCGAAAGTCGCCTATGCGCTCGGCATGCTGCGCGACCGCCTGCACGAGTGCCCGCATCACCGCCTCGAGATGATGCTGGACGGCAAGCCCCGCGCCGGCGACTACGTGCTGTTCGAAGCGATGAACACGGCATTCGTCGGGCCGAACCTGCATCTCGCGCCCGAAACGCATTCCGCCGACGGCATGCTCGACGTCGTGCTCGTCACCGCCGACGAGCGCCACGCGCTCGAAGAGCCGCTCGAGCACTGGCGCGACGGCGAGCACCACGTCGCGGATCTCCCGCGCGTGCGCGCGAGCACGATCGAGCTCGACTGGAGCGGATTCGAAGTGCACATCGACGATGAAGCATGGCCGCGCAAGGACGCTGACGCCGCACCGGCAGCGGGCCGCATCGAGATCCGGGTCGAACGCGACGCGGTCGAGTTTCTCAGCCCCCGCAGGCAGGCGCAGACCGCGTGAACGGCGACACCCTGCCCCACCCCGACCTCGGCCAGTCGATCGAGATCATGCGCCGCGCGCACGAGGGGCAGCTGGACAAGTCCGGCAGGCCCTATTACCTGCACCCGCTGCGCGTCGCGATGCGCCTCATCCACTGCACGCCGGAAGAGCGCCACGCCGCCCTGCTGCACGACGTCGTCGAAGACACGCCGCTCACGCTGGCCGACCTGAGAGCCCTCGGCTACAGCGACGAAGTGCTCGACCTGGTCGACATCCTCACCCGCCGCATGCCCGCCGGCGAAAGCCATCGCGAGTATCTCGAGCGCATCGTCGCGAGCGGCAACGCCAAAGCGTTACGCGTAAAGCTCGCCGACGTGCTCGACAACTCGAGCCCCGCCCGCTCGCGCGCGCTGCCGCCCGAGCACCAGGGGATGAAGCACCGGTTCGCGAAGGACCTGCAGCGCATAGCCGAGGCGCTGCGGGAGATGGGGGACGTGATGTCGGGGCTGATCGTGCGGGGCGATCTGTAGGCCCGCAGCGGCACGCCATAACCGATCGATGCCCCATTCAGTGACACAGATGCCGGTCGGTGACGCGATGTCGTTCCCGGATTCGCCGTCAAACAAGGGCCAAAAACATCGGGTTGCAACCGAGCCCGCTAAACCCGGCTGTTACAGGCCGCTATCCAGTTTCTCGCCCGGGACGTGATTGACAATCGCAGTGACGCTGCGTGTCGCCGGGTGCTGAGCCCAGAGGGCGTATTGCGGCAATTCGCCCAGGCCGCTATCCAGTTTCTGTCCCGATACGACGGTGGCTGACGACGGCTGCTGTAGCGCGTCGAATCCTGTCGCCGCTGCCGACAGGGCCGCCAATGCGATCACCGCCGCAGCCTTGCTGGAACGTGTCATGTCGTTTCCCCTCGATAGGTGAGCACAGACCGTATATCGGGGCATGGCGCCGGATGCGCCGGCCCGACGGGCTGCTCAGTTAGGCTTAACGGCGGCTGCACGCGAAAGCTTTATGACAGCGGACTCGAAGTCGGCGCGTGGACCGTGCCGGGGCCGACCGCGGGATCGTCATGCCTCGGTGGTCGCGGCAGAGCCGTGTCACCTGCGCTGACGTAGAATGTCTTCTGCCTCGATGCATCCCCGTGCACACCGTGTTTTTGCTCGCCACGATCCAAGGGCGTCGTGTCGAACGCGTTCGTGACGGCACAGCCCGGAAGAACCGATCATGAAATCCGTATTAAAGAAAGCGGTTTCCCTGATGGTCCGCAACGACCGGCTCTGGTCGCTTGTGGACGCGACGTTGCTGCGCGCTGCGCGCGCGGCCGAATGGGAAAGGGGCCGCACCGAACGCGATGCACGCAGGCGCAGGTTCGACGCGGCCGTCAGCGCGATATCGCCGGATCTGCGCGTCAGGCACGGCATCTTCAAAGGCATGACATACGCCGAAAGAGCGGCGGCCGGCAGCCAGCTCGCGCCCAAGCTGCTCGGATCCTATGAGGCCGAGCTGCGCGGCATCATCGAGCGGATCTGCTCGACAGGTTACAGCGACATCGTCGACGTCGGGTGCGCGGAAGGCTATTACGCGGTCGGTCTTGCGCTGCGGATGCCGAACGCGAAGGTGTACGCCTACGATGTCGATGAAGAGGCGATTCGCCTGTGCCGGCGAATGGCGGATGTGAACGGTGTGTCTTCACAGGTCGTCACCGGAGCCTTCTGCGACGCGCGCACGCTGATGTCGCTACCCTTCACCGGCAAAGCGCTGATCGTCAGCGATTGCGAAGGTTACGAAAAGCAGTTGTTCACGCCGGAAAGCGTCGCGTTTCTCGCGCCGCATGACGTGCTGGTCGAAGTTCACGACTTCGTCGACATCGAAATCTCGTCGTACCTGCGGGGTGTTTTCGCGGCGACGCACGACATCGAAGTGATCCAGTCGATCGACGACATCAAGAAAGCGCAGGACTACTCGTATCCCGAGCTCGAAGGGCTCGACCTCGCGATGCGCAGAGAGGTGCTGGCGGAGCGGCGTCCGACGGCGATGGAGTGGTTTTTCATGCAGTCGCGCGCCGCGGCTGCCGCCTGACTCAACGCGCCGATCGGCGCTGCACTCGTGTGCGGCGGCTCAAGGCCGCAGCGTCGGCGAAGTGTCCTGATCCAGCATCGCCCGCAGGGTGCGCGATGCGAACTCGCGGTGGTAGAGCACCCCGATGACCCACACCGTCCCGATGAGCATCAGCCCGGGGTGCAGGAACCACGCAAGCGCCGCGAGCGCAAAGTAATACGCGCGCAGCCCGTTGTTGAAGTTCTCGCCGGCGTAGGAAGTGATCTTCGCGACGCTGTTGATGAGCGGCGCGTACTGCTCGGGATTCTCCGCCGGCATCTTCGGCGCGGCCGCGACGATGATCCCGCAGAAGTTGAGCTGGCGGATCGCCCACGAGAACTTGAAGAACGCGTAGACGAAGATCGCCACGAGCAGCGCGATCTTGATCTCGAGGAGCCGTGCGGAGGCTTTCATCGTGAAGGGCAGGCCCGAGACGACGTCGAGGGTCTGCTGGACGTAGCCGGTCAATGCGATCAGCGCGCCGAGGATCAGCATCGTGGTCGAGGCGAAGAACTGGGAGCTGCGGGTGACGTTGCGCATGACGTTCACGTCGACCATGCGGTTGTCGCGCTCGATCATGCGCACCATCCACTCGCGGCGATAGAAATCCATGCGGTTGTGCAGGCTTGGGACGATCTGCCCGCGCTTCCACGCGAAAACGGCGTAGCTCCCCCACGCGGCGACGAAGAAGATCAGCGCGGTGATGTCGAGCCACGTGGCGCTCAGTTCGTGCAGGACGTGCATGGGGATGCTTTCTTTTGGATTAAACCCGGGTCTGACGCCGCGCAACACGGCGTCTGGCCCCTCAGACGCGGCATAGTACTCTCATTTTTCGTCGATGCGAGGCAGGTCCTCGAGCGGGCATCGCAGCCGCGGCCGCTGCGGGTCACTCAGGTCGAGCTGCCGCCACGGCACGGTGTAGCCGACTCGTTTGCTTCGACCGGCGAGGGTTCGCAGCACGGAACGGCCGATGTCGGTCGCCGCGAGGCGCTCCGCGAGGCCATAAACGCCGACGAGATATTCGGTCACGACACACTCGTCGGCCCGCTTCTCGACGCGGATGTCCTGGAGCCGGCCGATGCTTCTCCCGTTCAGCGCGTATACCCGCTGGCCGATCAGCAGGTCTGCGTTGAGCTCTCTCATAGTCATCGTCGTCTCGTCAGCCGCCGGGGATGCGGCTGATCACGTGCTTACGCAGCCAGCGCTCCCAGGCGAGCACCGGCATGTCGGCGGCGGCGGCGTCGACGCGGACGTCGTGCGGCCCGAATGTGAGCGCGCTCCACGCGATGCGATACGGATTCGGGCGCATCCGGCCCCAGCGTGTCGAAAGGCGCTCGACCCAGCGGCCGACCCGCGGCCCGAGGCGCCGCGCCTGCGCCACGCTCCCCACCTCGATCGCAGTGATCCGCGGCTGGCGGTCGCCTTCGATCGTCATGACGATGCCGTCGATGTGTCCGACCGGATGGCCGCTGCGGTCGAGCAGCCGGTTGTCTAGGCAGTCGCGAACCAGATTCATGAAAGCTCCTTCAGTCGCCGCCGAAGATCTGCAGCGGCAGCGCCACGATCGCCATGACGAACGCGAGCCCGGTGACGAACAGCACCACGCCGTTGCTCAGCACGCCGTTGGTGTGGCGACCGACGTAGCGCTCGTCGTTCATGACGAACAGAAACGGCACGATCGCGATGGGGAGGGTCGCCGCGCTCAGCACCATCGAAACCAGCGTGAGCTGCAGCGGATCGGGCCCGCAGAGGAGAACGGCGCACCCGACGACGAGAGCCGCGGTGTACGCCAGCGCGAACCGCGCTTCCTTGCGCGGCGGCGGGTTCTCGCTCCAGTTCCAGCCGAGCCCCTGCGCAGCCATGTACGCGACCATCAATGCGACTTCGAGCGCCGCCCCGAGACACGCCACTGCGAGCGACGCGACGATGAGCACCAACCCCCACTTGCCGAAGACGTATTCGAGGAGCAGCGGGAGCTGCGAGTAATCGTCGACCTCGATCCCTCGCGGCAGCAGCACGACCGCCGCGACGATCAATACCGCGGCTGAAATGACGGTGCCGAAAGCCATGCCCAGCCCCGCGATCGCGCGGTTCACGCCGACGTAGGTCTCGTCCCACTTGTCCTCGAGCGCTCCGGCCGAATAGAAGAAGAAGAGCGTCGGGTTGATCGTCGCGCCGAGAATGCTCACCGCGAGGAACCAATAGCGTGCGCTGTCATGCTCGGGCAATGACGGCAACGTCGCGCGCGCGATGCTGCCCCACTCGGGGTCCACTTCGAAAGCGGCGACGATGAAGCAGGTGGTGACGAGGCCGAGCACCGAGATGCCCTGCTCTATCCAGCCGAACTTGCCCCTCCACAGCACGAGCCAGGTGACGAGCGCGACCGGCACCGCCCACCAGCGGTAGCCGACGCCGGTCGCGAACTCGAGCGCGATGCTGACGCCGCCGATCTCCGCGGCCAGCACGAGCAGCGCCACGAGGCCGAGCCCCGACAGGAGAAAAGCGAAGTAGCCGAAACCGAAGCGCTCACGGATCGCGCCGACGATCGTCTGGCCGCTGACCGCCGCCAGCCGGCCCGACTGCTCGACGATGAACGCCACGCAGATGCCGCCGAGGACGACCGCCCACAGCAACTGGAAACCGAAGAGCGCGCCGGCCTGCGCGGAAGTGGCGATACAGCCGATCTCGAGAAAGCCGCCCACGCTGGTGACGATGCCCAGCGTGATTTCGAGCGCTTTCTTCAAGCGGTCAAAGGAAAAGCGTGAGAACGCCGGTGTAGCCGTAAAGGCGGTTGTGCGAGATTTCGCCGTTGCAGAAGAATCCGACGAGCGGGATGTCGCCCAGCGCCGAGCTGATCATCTTGAGCTCTTCGGAGCTCGGGCCGAAGAGGCTCGCGCCTCGCCCCAGGCACGAGTAATACACCGCGCCGCGAGGCTCGCCGTACAGCCCCTGCTTGATGCTGTCGAGCATGCGCGTCATGTCCTCCTGCGCGGTGTCGGCGTCGCGCCGGCAGAACATGACGCTCGACTGGCCCTCGAGGATCTCTCCGATCGCGACCAGCTTGTTCGAAGGGTCGATGCCGACGAGATTGCGCACGAGGTAGTCGCCGGTGTCGCTGCCCTTGATCGGCAGGCCGACAAAGACGAGCCCGCCGATGCGCTCGATCTCTGCTGCGAGCTCTTCGCCGATGTCCTCCATGAAGACGTCGAGCGCCGGACGGCCGTCGAGCGTCACGAGGATGTTGCGTTGCGCGCTCGTCACCGCGTGCTTGGGGCCAATGGGCGTGCAGCCCTGGCTCAACCGGGTCGCGATCGTGACGTTATCCGAGAACGCGACGCCCGACACTCCCCCTTCCATCACGCGATCGGCGATCTGCAGGTTCTGCTGGCGGGAGCTCGTGAGCCCGCCGACCAGAAAGCCGCTTTCGACTTTGTCCGCGAGGCGGGTGACGATTTCGGAGACGCTCTGGTTATGGGGATCGGCGTGCACCAGCGCGAAAGCCGCTTGCGAGCCGCCGACCTTGAGCTCGAGGCGCTTCACGTCGTCCTCGGCTGCGATGCCCGAGAACACCTTGAAGGAATCGGGCTCGAATTCGCCGATCATCACGACCGCGGCGGGCTCGTCGAGGTATTCGCGGCCGGTCGTGCAGACCCCCAACCCCACCGTTCCGGTCCAGTGCGCGAC
>JAQGNC010000315.1 GCA_028292065.1 Betaproteobacteria bacterium | reverse complement strand
TGAAGCTCGGCGCCATCAGGAGGAGCGTGTGTCCGTCGGCAGGCGCACGCGCCACGATCTCGCCGGCGATGACGGTGTTGCCGCCGGCGCGATTCTCGACGACGACACTCTGCCCGAGCGCGCGGCTCATCGGCGGACCAAGGGTCCGCGCCAGCACGTCGACCGCGCCGCTCGGCGGAAAAGGCACGATGAAGCGGATCGGTTTAGAGGGAAATTCCTGCGCTGCCGCGGGCACCGCAGTCACTAAAAGCCCGACAACGACTACACTGCGAAACCTTCGCACGCTCATCGATTACTCCTCGCCAGCCTCGATCAAACCGGGGTCTGACCCCAACCATCAAAACCAGGGCCTGACCGCTGCCGCGGTCGCGGCCATTTGTTTTCAGCCATCATACCTCGCCACATGCGAATCAAGACTCTGCTCACGCCGCTCCTCGCTTATGCGTTACTCCCGGTCAGTGCCGCTTCGACGTTTGCGGCGGACGCTTATCCCGCGAAGCCCGTGCGCTTCGTGATCACCTTCCCCGCGGGCGGACCGACCGATGTCGTCGTGCGTCTCATCGGACAGGGTTTGACCAGCGAATGGGGGCAGCCGATGATCATCGACAACCGCGGCGGCGCGGGCGGCATCGTCGGCACCGAGATCGTCGCCAAAGCGGCACCCGACGGCTACAGCTTTCTGGTCGGCACCGCGGGCGGCATGACGATCAATCCCGCGCTCCAGCCGAAGCTTCCCTACGATTCGTTCCGCGACTTCGCGCCGGTGGGAATGCTGGTGATGAATCCGCAGATCCTCGTTGCCCATCCTTCAGTCGCCGCGAAGAACGTGAAAGAGCTCGTCGCGCTCGCGAAATCGAAACCCGGGCAGCTCAACTTCGCTTCCGCCGGAACCGGGACCGCGACCCATCTCGGGCTCGAGCTGCTGAAGCTCACGACCGGGCTCGAAGCCGTGCACGTGCCTTATAAAGGCGGCGCGCCGGCGACGACTGATCTCATCGCAGGACAGGTGCAACTCTTGTGGGTGAGCATTCCGTCGGTGCTGCCGCACGTGAAAAGCGGCCGGCTGCGCGCACTCGCGGTGAGCACGGCGAAGCGCTCGGGGTCCGCGCCCGACGTTCCCACGGTCGCCGAGTCCGGCTATCCGGGCTTCGAGTATGCGAACTGGAACGCGCTCTTCGCGCCTGCGAAAACACCCGCGGCGATCGTGAACAAGGTCAACGCGTCGGTGGTGAAAATCCTGAGCGATCCCGACGTCGCACAGCGCCTGTCGAGCCAGGGCGCCGATCCCGCGCCCGGCAGTCCCGATGCACTGGCGCGGTACATGCGCACCGACTACGAGCGCTGGAAGAAGGTCATCAAGTCAGCCGGAATCAAACCGGACTGACTAAGATCCGGTCGGTGCGCCACCGGATCGCCGCGTCGCGCTACCGGCTCCCAGTACTCGGGTCATTGCGAGGAACGCGGTGACGAAGCAATCTCGAGGCGCTCGATAAGCCGCGTCCGACGATGTCGCTGCACCGGGCACGCGCAGTGCACTCCTCACGGCTCACCTCGAAGGAGTACGCATGCGGCCGCGCCCCGAATCGACTGTCGCGCTCGCGCTGGCCGGGGGCAATGCGCTCGGCGCCTACGGCGCGGGCACATACGAAGCCATGCACGCTCGCGGCTACCTTCCGCACATCATCTCCGGCGCGTCGATCGGCGCGATCAACGGCGCGATCATCGCCGGCAATCCGCCCGAGCAGCGTGTTGCGAAACTGCGCGAGTTCTGGAACCAGGCGGCGACCGGCAGCGCTTTCGGTCTGGCCCCGTCGAGCGGCAAAGCGCGGGAGATGTACAACTCGGCGCACGCGCTGCAGACCTTGCTGCTCGGACGTCCCGGGCTGTTCAAACCGCGCGTGCCGGGCCTCATGTCGATCGTTCCGGGAATGCCGCCGGATGTCGCACTGTTCGACAGCCAACCGCTGGTCGCGACGCTCGAACGCGTCATCGATTTCGATCTGCTGAACGCGGCTGCGGTCCCCCTGGTGATCGGCGCGGTCGACATGGAAAACGGAGAATCGGTTTTCTTCGACACCCGCAAAACCCGGGTCGCAACGGTGCATTTTCTCGCGACGACCGCCTTCACGCCCGGCTTTCCGCCGGTGGAGATCGAAGGCCGCTGGCTCGCCGATCCCGGCCTGATCAGCAACCTGCCTTTCGACGCGCTGCTCGACCCGCCGCCGCAGGACGATCTCCTCTGTTTCGGAATCGACCTTTTCGAGGCGCGCGGCGCGCGGCCGCACTCGCTCGACGAATCGCTGGAGCGTTCGCAGGACATCGCGTTCAGCACCCAGGCGCTGCGTACGCTCGAGGCGCACAGCCGCGAGCACCGGCTGCGTCACATCATCGGGGAGCTCGCGCAGCACGTGCCGGCGGCGCGCCGCAAGGATGGCGCTGCGGCACAGCTGGTCGTTGAAGGACGCAGCAGCGAGCTCACCGTGGTGCTGCTCGCGTATCTCGCGCGCGAGCACGAGCTCGCGGCGAAGATGCTTGAGTTCTCGCGCGCGTCGATCGACGAGCGCTGGGAAGTCGGGCGCGTGGACATGATGGCGGCGCTGGACAAGCTGGAAGCGGGTGACGCGACGACCCGCGATCACGGTTATACGTTTTACGACGCCCGCCGCGCGAGCCGCGCCCCGGCCTAGCTCGGCGGCGACGGGTGTGCGGGCAAGGTGAAAGACACGACGCTTCCGCCACCGGTCCCGCTGCCCGCCCAGACCTTTCCGCCGTGGGCTTCGACGATGCAGCGCGAAATGTATAGACCGAGCCCCAGCCCTCTCTGATCGTTTTTGCCGACCTGCCAGAAGCGCTCGAAAACGGCTTCGAGCATGTTCTCGGGAATGCCCACACCGGTGTCGGCGATCGAGAACCGCAGCTCGCCGTCCGCGAGCTCGCAGGTGAGCGTGATCGTTCCGCCCGCGGGCGTGAACTTGATCGAGTTGGTGATGAGATTCGCGAGGACCTGCAGCATGCGATCGTGGTCGAACTCCGCGGGCAGTGAGCCACCCGAGCCCCCCGCGTCGTGCACGGTCAGGGAAATCCCTTTCGCCGAAGCGGCGCCCTCGAAGGTATCCACCGCTTCGGCGACGAGCGCGGCGAAATCGGCGCGAGCCGGCGTCATCGCGAGCTTGCCCGCGTCGATGCTCGTCACGTCGAGGAGATCGCCGATGAGCCGGTTCATGCGAGCGACATACCGCTGGATGCGCGCCGTCTGCACGAGCACGGGATCGCCCTGCTGCGCGCGCCTCGCGAGCACTTCAGCGCTCACGACGACCCCGCCGAGCAAGTTGCGAAGATCGTGGCTGACGATGCCGAGAAAGTCGTCGCGATTGGACAGCGCGCCGTCGGAGCGCTCGCGCTCGGTGAAGAGGAAGCGGTCGGTCTTGTCTCGCTCGAGCGGGAGCAGCTTCGCGAGTGCACGAGCGTTCTCGGCGCGTTCGCGGCGGAGAATCTGGTCCGCCGACGCCCGCTCTTCCCGCAGCGTTTCGTCTTCTACCGCGCGTTCTTCGGCGATCGCAGCCGCGGGAAGCTGCGCCGTGGGCGCATCCATGAGCTCATCCGCCTTGGTTCTGGCTTCGAGCAGGACGGCATCGGCGTTCTGCCGCGCGAGGCGCAAGATCGCGTCGGCATCGTGTTCCGCCGCGTCCTGGGTCTCGGCCAGCGCCCGATCGGTTTTCTCCCGTTCGGTGCGCAGGCTCTCGTCGGTTTGATCACGCTCCGCCCAGTCTTTTTTCCCGTCGCTTTGCATGACGGGACTTTAGCACGCGCACGCCTCACGCCTCGCGTTATGCGCGGCCCGCGTCGTCGCTGCGGCGGCTGCCGGGATGTCCGCGCGGCTGCGGCGCGGGCTCGCTGTGGCTGTGGCCGTTCTGCAGCACGAACAGCAGAAGCGAGCGTCCGGTGACCTCGAACTGCTGCCCGGACGCGAAGACGGGCTCGTCGAGCCGATCCGGTATGTTGGTGTCGACGAGGCACTTCCAATGCGTACCCTCGGGAATCTCCGGCAGCGTGAAAACCACCACGTCGTGGTACGCGTTGAGGATCATGAGCATGGTCGCATCAGACCCAGGCCGCACGATACCCGTGGGCTGCGCACGGCCGTCGAGCACCATGCCGAAGCAGCGTTCCCCAGCGTCCCCCCAGCTCTCCTGCGTTTTCTCCTTGCCGGTCGGGTCGACCCACGTCACGTCCTTGACGTCGAGCTCGGGATTGTGCTGTCCGACGAAGAAGCGGCTGCGCCGCAGTATCGGGTACGCGTTCCTCAACGCCGTGCAGCGCCGCGTGAACGCGGTGAGGGCGCGGTCCTCGGGGCTCTGATTGTCCCAGTCGAGCCAGCTGATCTCGGCGTTGTCCTGGCAGTAGGCGTTGTTGTTGCCGGACTGCGTATTGCCGAACTCGTCCCCGGCGAGCAGCATCGGCGTGCCCTGCGAGAACATGAGCGTCGCGATGAAGTTGCGCTTCTGCCGCTCGCGCAATGCGCGAATTTCGGGGTCGTCGGTCTCGCCTTCGGCACCCGAATTCCACGAGTGGTTGTTCGAGCTTCCGTCGCGGTTCTCTTCGCCGTTGGCTTCATTGTGCTTGTCGTTGTACGAGACGAGGTCGTTCAGCGTGAAGCCGTCGTGCGCGGTGATGAAGTTGACGCTCGCCCACGGCTTGCGTCCGCGGTGGTTGAACAGGTCGCCCGATGCGGTCAGGCGGGTCGCCAGCGCCGGCACTTTACCTTCATCGCCTTTCCAGTACGCGCGCACGGTGTCGCGGTACTTGTCGTTCCATTCGGCCCAGCCTGGAGGAAACGCCCCGACCTGGTAGCCGCCGGGCCCGATGTCCCACGGCTCGGCTATCAGTTTTACTTTGGACAGGATCGGGTCCTGGCGGCAGCTGTCGAGAAACCCGCCGCCCTGGTCGAAGCCGTGCGGCTCGCGCGCGAGTATGGTGGCGAGATCGAAACGGAAACCGTCGACGTGCATCTCCGTCACCCAGTAGCGCAGCGAGTCGGTGACCATCTGCAGCACGCGCGGGTGGCTGAGATTGACGGTGTTGCCGGTGCCGGTGTCGTTGATGTAATAGCGCTTCTGGTCCGGCAGGAGCCGGTAATAGGAGGCGTTGTCGATGCCTTTGAAGCACAGCGTCGCGCCGCGCTCGTTGCCTTCGGGCGTGTGGTTGTACACGACGTCGAGGATCACTTCGATTCCCGCGTCGTGCAGGTGCGCGATCATCTCCTTGAATTCCGAGATCGTGCCCGACGCGGAGTAGCGCGGATTCGGCGCGAAGAAACCGATCGTGTCGTAACCCCAGTAATTGGTGACGCCTTTGTCGACGAGATGGCGGTCGACGATCGAGGTCTGCACCGGAAGGAGCTCGAGCGAGGTCACCCCGAGGCTCCGGATGTAGTGGCCGACTTCCGGCACCGCGAGGCCGGCAAACGTGCCGCGCAAGTCCTCCGGCACCGCCGGATGGTGCATCGTGAGACCGCGGACATGCGCTTCGTACAGGATCGTGCGATCCCATGGTATGAGCGGTTTACGCTCGCGGCCCCACGTGAACGCGGGGTCGACGACCCGGCACTTCGGCATGAAAGCGGCGCTGTCACGCTTGTCGAACGTCAGATCGTCGCCGCTGCCGATCTCATAGCCGAAAAGCGAGTCGTCCCACTTCAGCTCGCCCACCAGCGCCTTGGCGTAGGGGTCGAGCAGGAGCTTGTTCGGATTGAAGCGATGGCCGCTTTCGGGCTCGTACGGCCCGTGTACGCGGTAGCCGTAGACCGTGCCGGGCCGCGCGTCAGGCACATAGCCGTGCCAGACCTCGTCGGTATATTCGGGGAGCGTGATGCGCTCGATCTCGCGCTCGCCTTTCGCGTCGAAAATACACAGCTCTACCCGCGTTGCATTCGCCGAGAAAAGCGCGAAGTTGAC
>JAQGNC010000268.1 GCA_028292065.1 Betaproteobacteria bacterium | reverse complement strand
GTCGCGGGCGAGCTTTTCAAGGTGCTTACGGGCATCGACATCGTGGCGGTGAACTACAAGGGCGGCAACCCGGCGATGACCGACGTGATGGGCGGCCACGTCTCGGCCTTCTTCTCCGGCGTGTCTTCGGGAACCCCGCAGGTCAAAGCCGGCAAGCTGCGCGCGCTCGGCGTCACCACGAGACGCCGCAGCACCGCTCTGCCCGACGTGCCGACCATCGCCGAGGCAGGAGTGCCGGGCTATGAAGTCGACGGGTGGTATGGCCTGCTTGGACCCGCTGCCACACCGCCCGCTGTGATCGCGCGATTCAATCGTGACCTGGGGCAACTGCTTTCCACGGCAGACATGAAGGAGCGCCTCCTTGCGGCCGGACTCGAGGCGAGAGCATCGAGTCCCACCGAGTTCCGCGAGCGAGTTACGAGAGACGTGGCGCGGTGGGCGGAGGTGGTGAAGAAGGCGAAGATTGCGGTGGAGTAGGGAGGCCACTGGGTTTCACAGGTGCGTTAACGCGCTGGTATCGTCTAAACGGAGCCGGTCATCGCAACAACGACTTGACAGTATCTCGAGCGGGCGATTAGGTTCATCCGATCGATATGCAGACCTTGGAGGCTTCATTCTTTATCATGCCTACCACCAATGCAGAGCTTTATCGTGCGGTCCTCAACGGAACATTCAAGGGTGACGAACTCGTAAAGGATGACAAACCGGTAACCGGTGTGCTTTACCCTCGTTTCGAGGAAACGCAATACGTTGACCGCCAAGGCATCGAACGGACCAGCCCGGCCGACGTGACGGTGCACCCAAAGACCGGCGGCGACGAGGTGGACGCCGGCGGCGGCACCTCGATGTTCGACGTATGTGGCTGGTTCGGCTTCACGAGCTGGAAGTACTTCCATGTGCCCGAAGGCACCGAGTACCCCGACAACCTCTTCATCAGGCGCGGAAAGAGCGTACGGACAAACAAGTCCGGGAAGCTCACGGGCCGCATTACCAGATCGAGCCCAGAAACCGCATGACGGTGCAGGCGTATAAGGGCGCGCTCGACAATTTCGCGCGGAACGCCGTGGTCCAGCAGATCAGGGTCTCGAAGGTCAATTAATTGGACGGAAGGATTACACAGTGGCCGAGATAAGCGGACGAGCGTTGGTCATGGCAATCCAGGCTGTGGAGGCCGAGATTCGCCGCCTGCGGGCGCTTCCCGAAGCTGATACCGTTCCCGGCGACGAACTACTGCTGGTCGATTACGAGAACACGGCCGAAGAGCTCCAGGAGCTCTACGAAGAGGCGAATGAGACACAGTCGAACTTGCCGTCCTACGCTCAGCTCGTCAACCGACCGGAGTAGCCTGCGCGCGTGATGGGTGGTCCGCCTCGGCTTTTTTCTGCGGTGTGTCTTCGGGAACTCCCCAGGTGAGAGCCGGCAAGCTGCGCGCCCTGGGCGTCACCACGACCGTCGAAACACGGCGCCGTGCCGAGTTCATCACGCCGATTCCCAACCCGAAGAAGCGGAAGAAGGCGGCAGTGCAGGAAGAGATCACCTTCGATGAAGGCTTGGGGCTTTCGACGAAGGAGCAGCAGTACGACCCCACGTCGGTCATCAATGAAGTTCGCCAGACGGTGGACGCGTGGCGATCGCTGCCCAATCCCAGTCAGTGGCAGGTCACGCCTGAGACGGCCCGTCTTCTTCAGCATTGGCGTCATCACAAGTTCAGTGATGTCCGCCCATTCTTCTGCCAAGTCGAGGCGGTGGAGACCGCGATCTGGTTGACCGAGGTAGCGCCTCAATCGACGAACGGGAAGCGCCTTCTCGGCCACCTCGCTTCGGCAAACAGGAATGCCAACTACGCGCATTTCCCGCAGGCATGCGGAAGCGGGTCGCGCGACGATCGGTTGCGCGTGCAAGTAGCCGAGTATTACCATGTCGAGTGAGGTAATACAGGAGAGAGGCATGGCTACCACCGTCACTACGAAGGGCCAAGTAACGATTCCAAAGAAGGTTCGGGAACATCTCGACATCAGGCCGGGTTCGAGTGTCGAGTTCGAAGCGGCGCCTGACGGGCGTGTCTTCATCGTGAAAAAGGACTCGCGCAGCAAGACTGCGAGGCGCGCGCCGAGTCGCTTTGGTGCAATTCGCGGCACGGCTACCGTCAGGTTGTCGACGCGACAGATCATGGCGCTCACTCGTCGTGAGGACTGAATGCTGCTCGTCGATACGAACGTCCTTCTCGACGTCGTAACGAATGACCCTAAGTGGGCTGCATGGTCCCAGTCTCGACTCGATGCCGCGGCGCTGACGCAGACGGTTGCGATCAACGACGTGATCTATGCGGAGCTGTCGCTCGCGTTCGAGAGAATCGAGGAGCTGGACGCGATGATTGCAAAGGCAGGGCTACGTCATGAGCCGATCCCGCGCGAGTCATTGTTTCTCGCGGCCAAAGCTTCTCTGAGCTACCGCCGCAAAGGCGGCGCGAAGGGCGGCGTGCCGCCCGATTTCTTCATCGGCGCACACGCGGCCGTGCTCGATATACCGCTGCTCACGCGCGACACGGCCCGCTACGAAACCTACTTTCCGAACCTGGAGTTGATCGCGCCTGAAACAACTTCCCGATGATGAAGAACAGGAAACGGCGCTGAGGGAGCAGACCGGTGGACTAGGGGGCGCAGTAAATGCCCAGCCTTACCGCGCGAGCGCGACGATCGTCCCCGCCGGACCCACGACGACCTGGAAGCGCGTCTCCGCGTTGGCGGTCGGGTCCCCATTCACGAACACCTGACTCTTCACGGGATAGACGCCCTGCGGCACGCCTTGCGGCATCGTGAAGCGGAAGGTCGTCTCGAAGGCGCCGCCGCCGGGATTCTGGTTCGCGGGCTTCTTCGCGTTCGCCGCTTCCTTGCCGTCGGGTGCGATCAGCGTGATCTGTTGCTCGACCGTCGGCCGCGGATTGTCGGTGCCGGGCACGACCTCGATGTACGACGCGATGTCGATAGCCTTCCCCGCCTGGACGTTCTCTGTCGGAGCGACCTTGGCATCGAATCGGGTAACGGTGGCACTCGTCGGCAGCTCACCCTGATTCGCCGCCTTGTATTCCTCCGTGACCTGCTGCGCCGACTTCGTCTGCTTCGTCTGGTAGT
This sequence comes from Betaproteobacteria bacterium, assembly GCA_028292065.1. Taxonomy (GTDB): domain Bacteria; phylum Pseudomonadota; class Gammaproteobacteria; order Burkholderiales; family SG8-41; genus JAQGMV01. The sequence continues at coordinate 11,162 of JAQGNC010000268.1, read as the reverse complement.
TGTAGGCCATGCACGCGAGCGCACCCGCGCCTGCGCCGATCGCTGCGCCGGCAAGCCGGTTCCTGCTGCCGCCAAGAAGGGCGCCCAGCGCGGTCCCGATGGCGCCGCCGAGGAGGGGATTGCAATCGCCGGAGAAAACGTCGCTCATCGTAGCTGCGGCCCCGTCACGTGGCGTCGCACTACTCACGAGCATAAGAGCGGCCAGCGTAGCCGCGATCGTCGTCCGGGTTGGGTTCGTGATCATCGTCTATGTCCTATTCGATCTTGATTTCCGAGAGCGCACGTCGCTGGGCTTCCTCGGCCTCGCCTTTCAGCCTTCTTGCGCGCTGATTTGCCGGTTCCGCTCGCAAGGCTGCATTCGCGTTGGCGATCGCACAATCATACTGTTTGGAACGAAGGCATTTCTCGCCGTCCTCGAGCGCCGCGGCGGCCATCCCGGCCAGTGGATTCGGCGCCGCAGGCGCGGGCTCGCGTGCCTGCGGCGGCGCCACTGCAATCGGGCCCGGTGACGGTCGCTCGCGCAATGCCGCCTTCGTCGGGGGACGCGCCTGCGACGGAGTCGCGGCAACCGCCGGTTCGGGCGGAGCCGGCGGTGGGCTGGACGCAGTGGGCGGCACAGGCGCGGAGGTGATCGCGATCGGTTCGGCGGGCGGGCTGGGCGCAGTCGCTGCGACTGCGGCCGGTGTCGCCGCAACCGGTGCGGACGCCGACGGCCGATTCCCGTAGAAGAAGACGCCGGCGGCGACCGCAGCGCCGAGCGCGAGCACCCCACCGACCATCGCGGCTGCGGGCACACCGCGCGGTTTGGGAGGCAGAGGCGGCACGGTGGTGCGCGCCTCAGTGGAAGCCGCGCTCGTCGTGTGGTCGAGGTCGAGGAGTGCGCGAAACTCGGCGATGCTCTGCGGACGATCTTCAGGTCTCACGGCGAGCGCGCGATCGATCGCCCGCAGGAACGCCGCGCTGTAACGGCCTGCGGCCGCCTGCTCGAGCGGCACCTGCGGATCTCTGATCGTGCGGCCGATCGACGGCGCGGGCGCCGCGCCGGTGATGGCGAAGTGCGCGACACCCGCGAGCGCGTACACGTCGGTCCACGGCCCCTGCCTGAGCCCCGGAACTTCGGCGTATTGCTCGATCGGCGCGTAGCCCGGTTTCAGGATCACGGTGAGCGCCTGGGTGCGATCGCTGATCACGCGCCGCGCCGCGCCGAAGTCGAGCAGCACCGGCTTATCCCCGGGGAGCAGGAGGATGTTGTCGGGTGCGATGTCGCGGTGCAGGCAATCCACGCGATGGAGCACGTCCAGCACGTCGAGCATCTGCGCGAGCAAAGCCTTGAGCTTCGCTTCGTCAGGAGGGCCGTCGCGCTGGAGGGCCTGCTTGAGCGTGGCGCCCTCGTAATAGGGCATCACCATGTACGCGGTGCCGTTCGCCTCCCAGAACCGATACACCTTCACCAGCGCCGGATGGTCGAACTGCGCGAGCAGCCGCGCTTCGTTGAGGAAGCTCCTGAGCCCGAGCTGGAAAGTCTCGTCGTGCCGCCTCGACGTCACGTGGACGCTAAGGTCGGTTCCGCGGCTCGCGAGCGATGACGGCAGGTATTCCTTCAACGCGACGCGGCGCTGGAGCACCGCATCCTGCGCGAGATAAACGATGCCGAAGCCGCCTTCCCCTACCAGCCGAACGACCTCGAACTCACCCATCCTCGTGCCGGCCGGCAGCGCGTTCGCGCAGTCGCCCGCGGCGTTTTTGATAACGACGGTGCGGTCGTCGTCGCCGGGTGCGTTTTTGAGAACGACGGTGCGATCGTCATCCGGAGTGCTCGAAACGGACATGGGGTGATCAGGCATGTATCGGATGAGGTTGGCCAGGCTAGGGACTACGCACCGGTGGGTAGTCTGCAATTGTGCCGCTCGGGGCAGCGGGAGTCTATTAGCCATTCATGCCCGCTTCTCCGGCCTGAGCAATAAAGGGTAAAGTAGCCCCCACCCGCCCGTCACCACAGGGGAAGCAGAATGCGAAACACCGTATTCCATCTGTTTCTGATCAAGCCCTCCCACTATGACAACGACGGTTACGTCATCCAGTGGTTTCGCTCCTTCATCCCGGCGAACACGCTCGCGGCGCTGAACGGGCTCGCACTCGATTGCGTCGAGCGCAACGTCCTCGGCGAGGATGTCGAGATCCGCATCACCTGCGCGGACGAGACGAACACCCGTATACGGCCTGACAAGATCATCCGCGAGATTCGCGCGAGCGGCGGGAAAGGTCTCGTGGCGCTGGTGGGCGTGCAGACGAACCAGTATCCGCGGGCGATGGACATCGCGAGGCCGCTGCGCGAAGCCGGCATCCAGGTAGCGATCGGCGGTTTTCACGTGAGCGGCGTGATCGCGATGCTGCCGGAGGTTCCGCAGGAGCTTAAGCATGCGATGGACCTCGGCATCACGCTTTTCGCCGGCGAGGCTGAAGGGCGGCTCGACGAGATCCTTCAGGCGGCTTACAAGAACGAGCTCAAGCCGCTCTACAACTACATGAAGGACCTTCCGGGCATGGAAGGCTCGCCGACGCCGTATCTGTCGGCGGACGTGGTCAAGCGCACCGCGGGCATGCGCACGAGCTTCGACGCCGGGCGCGGGTGCCCGTTCCTGTGCGGCTTCTGCACGATCTTCAATGTGCAGGGGCGGAAGTCGCGCTCGCGCAGCGCCGACGACGTGGAGCGCCTCGTGCGCGCGAACGTCGAGCAGGGCGTGCGCAGCTTCTTCATCACCGACGACAACCTCGCGCGCAACCAGAACTGGGAAGCGATCTTCGACCGGCTCATCCACATGCGCGAAGTCGAAGGGCTCACGATCAGGATCATCGCGCAGGTCGACACCGCTGCGCACAAGATCCGCAATTTCATCGAGAAGGCGGGGCGCGCGGGCGTGAACCGCGTTTTCATCGGGCTCGAGAACATCAACCCTGAATCGCTCAAGGAAGCGCACAAGGGGCAGAACCGCATCACCGAATATCGCGCGATGCTCCAGGCGTGGCACCGCGCCGGCACGCTGACTTACGCGGGCTATATCCTCGGCTTCCCCGGCGACACCGCCGAGACGATCGAGCGCGACATCCGCATCATCCAGAGAGAGCTGCCGATCGATCTGCTCGAGTTCTTCCTGCTCACACCGCTGCCGGGCTCGGCGGACCACAAGCGCATGCACCTCGCGGGTGTGCCGATGTCGCCCGATCTCAACACCTACGACCTCGTGCACGTCACGGCGCCGCACGAGACGATGTCGAAGGAGGAGCTTTTCGCGGTCTACGACAAGGCGTGGGATCTCTATTACTCGCCGGAGCACGTCGAGCGCATCATCCGGCGCACCAAGGCATGGGGTTTCCGCTCGCAGGAGATGATGCTGAAGCTCCTGACCTTCTACGCGTCGTGGAAGCTCGAAGGCGTGCACCCGCTCGAGTCGGGATTCCTGCGGCGCAAGTATCGCCGCGATCGCCGATCGACGATGCCGCGCGAAAGCTTCTTCGTGTTCTATCCGCGCTACGTGTGGGGCGTCGCAGCGACTTACGTCAACTTCGCGGTCATGTACTGGCAGCACTCGAAGATAATGAAGCGCGCGCTGAATACCGAGGCGACCGAGGAAGACGTCGCGATGACGCCGGTGCAGGAGGGAGACTTCGATACCCTCGAGCTTTTCACCGCGACGGCGGGCGCGAAAGCGGTGGTCATGAAGCAGCGGAAGAAGAACGCGACGATGGCCTCGGCGGCGCACAGCGATTGACAGTACGTCGAGGGGCAGCGCCGTTCGCCCTGAGCCTGTCGAAGGGCAGCGCCGTTCGCGGTCAGCGTGCCGCGGCGACCGGGCGGGGAAGCATTCCCGCGTCAGGGGCGACTCTCGAGGCGCTCGTAAGGCCGAGGTCAATCTCCTGCCGATGCTGCTCGTGCGCCACGAGATCGCCGCGTCGCTCCCGCTCCTCGCGATGACAGATTCCCTGGTTGCCGCTCGCGCCGAGTAACGGACCCCAGACTGTCGGCGGCAGGACCGGAACCCGTCGCGACGCTCAGCGCGAACGGCGGCGCCCTTCGACACGCTCAGGGCGAACGGCGCCGCCGTCATGCATAATCACGGCGCCGAACAACAACTCCATACAAACCATGAACAACGACAAACACGCGCAGGAAGAGCTCTCGTTCACCTACTTCCCGGAGAACTACCGCTGGTCGCACGGGCTGCTGATCGGGCTCAACGCCGCGCCGTGGGGCGGGGCCGAGATCGGCGAGGTCAATCGTGTCGGGTTGCGACTGAAGGCGAACGTCGGCGACGACAAGGCGTGGTTTCGCGAGTGGGCGCGCGAGGCTTCGACCGTCGAGAGCGAAGGCAGGCGCCTGCTGGCGGAAGGCAAGTCCGCGAGCGCCGCGAGCTATCTGCTCCGGGCGGCGAACTACTACCACGTCGGCGAGCGCTTCCTGATTCCGAAGAGCGAAGGGCTGGCGGAGTACAAGCGCGGCGTCGAGTGCTTTCGGGACGCGGCGAAACTCATGAAGCGGCCGCGGATCGAGCATCTCGAGATACCGTACGAAGGGAAGTCACTACCGGCCATTCTGGTTCACCCCGAAAAAATGGGTCCCGGACTGCGCCAGGGCGACAAAGCGCCGGCGATGGTGTTCTTCGACGGTTTCGACGTCACCAAGGAGATCCAGTATTTTAAGGGCGTGCCGGACCTCGTCGCGCGCGGCATCGCGTGCCTCATCGTCGATGGCCCGGGCAACGGCGAGAGCCCGCGCTTTCGCGATCTCTATCTGCACCACGAGACCGAGCGCTACGCGACCGCCGCGTACGAATATCTCGCCGGCCGGCCGGAGATCGATGCCGCGCGCATCGGCGTGATGGCGATCAGCCTCGGCGGTTACTATGCGCCGCGTGCGGCGGCTTTCGAGCAACGCTTCGCGGCCTGCGTCGCGTGGGGCGCGCAGTGGGACTACTACGACATCTGGAAACGCCGCTTCGACGCGCTCGACAGCGGCCGCACGCCTTCGCTGTCAGTCGCGGCCGACCACCTCCTGTGGATCTTCAACGTGAAGACGCGCGAGGAAGCGATGAAGAAGCTCGAAGGCTTCAGGCTCGACGGCGTCGTGCAGAAGATCACCTGTCCTTTCCTGCTGCTGCACGGCGAAGGCGACGAGCAGATCCCGCTCCCGCTCGCGCAGAAGGTGATCGACAGCGTCGGCTCCAAAGACAAGACGCTCAAGGTGTTCACTCGCGAGGAAGGCGGCTACCACCACTGCCAGATCGACAACGTCACGATCGGCACCCTCTACATGTGGGACTGGATCGAGAGCCGGCTGAAGGGGCGCTGACGGGTAGACGTAAACCGGGGTCTGACCCCAATGAGGCCGGGGTCAGACCCCAAGGCCGGGGTCAGACCCCAACGTCGCGAGCCCTGCCTATTCTTTCTTCGGCGTCCAGCCGTACGCCTTGGCGCATGCCCCGCCCATCAGCATCGCGCGCTCGCTTTCGCTGAGGCGGTCGGTCCGGCGGAAAGGCTCGACCGCCTGCTCGTAGTTGACGACCGCGTGGGCGCGGGTCCAGTCGGTTCCCCAGAGACAGCGCTCGAATCCCCAGGCATCGAAGATGCGCTCGAGCGGGTCCCAGATGTCCGGGAACGGATACGGTTCGCGCGACAGGGTGCACGCGCCGCTGATCTTGATCACCGCGTTCGGCCGCTTGGCGAGCTCCAGCACCTTCGGCAGGTCGGCCCACGGCTCCGGCGGGGCGGGTGGCGTGCGCGGTTGCATGATCCCGATATGGTCGAGGATGAAGCGCGTATCGGGGTGGCGGTCGATCAGCGCCGTGCCCGCGTCGAGGTTGCCCCAGCACAGCATGTTGACGGGAAAGTCGTAGCGGACCGCTGCGCGCAGGATGCGGTCGAGGCCGGCTTCATCGGTCTCGCGTCCGGGCTCTTTCGTCACGATGATGCGAATGCCGACCGTGCCCGGCGTCTTCTTCCACTCGGCGATCACATCGGCGACGCCTGGGTCCTTCGAATCGACCGGCTTGACGAGCGCGAAGCGGCCGGGGTGGGCCTGTTGCACTTCCAGCGCATAGCTCGCGTCGTAGTGGTACATGGAATACGAGGAGATGAAGATCGCCCCGTCGATGCCGAGCTTGTCCATCGCCGCAACCATCTCGTCACCCGTGGCACTCGCGGGCCAGTTCGGCACACTGTGCCACGGCCGCTTCGGCGTGTTCGCTTCATAGGCGTGGACCTGGGAATCGATGATCGGCATAGCAAAGCTCCTGTCGTGTAATCGTTCGATGGTACCGCAACACGGCGCGCGCCGCGGCTGCACATACCGATTGAAGGCGCTGGCGACTTGGGCGACACTCGCGGCGTGTCGTCGACTCTCTCCGCGTCCGCCGCACCCCCGTCCCCGCTGCAAGCCGCGCGGGCGCTCGCGCCGTCGATCCGCGCCGCGGCCGATGAGATCGAGAAAGCGCGCGAGCTGCCGCGCTCGCTCTTCAATGCCATCGCCGACGCCGGCCTGTTCCATCTGGCCGTGCCGCGCGACATCGGCGGAGGCGAGATCGATTTCCCGACTTACGTGCAGGTGATCGAGGAGATCGGCAAGGCCGACGCGAGCACCGGCTGGGCCGTCAACCAGGGGGCGACCTTCGCGACGTATGCGGCTCGCATCGCGCCGGGCGTTGCACGCGAGGTCTGGATCGACACGCCGCGCAACGTGGTGGCGAACAGCCCCGCGCCGACGGCCAAGGCGATTCGCGTGGACGGAGGCTATCGGGTGTCGGGCCGCCAGGGCTTCAGCACCGGCTGCCGCCATGCCTCGTGGATCGCCGCGCACGCGACCGCGATCGACAACGGTGAAGTGAGGCTGAGGGAAGGCAAGCCCGAAGCGCGGTATTGCCTGCTACCGGTTGCGCAGGCCGAGCTCCTCGACACCTGGAATACGCGAGGCATGCGAGGGACGGGGACGCATCACTTCGAAGTGAAGGATGTCTTCGTGCCGGAGGAGCGCACGTTCTTTCCGAAGGGCGCGCCGCAGGTGAGCGGCGGTGCGCGCTACAAGATTCCTACCGGACTGTCTTTCGCCGCCGGCGACGGAGCCGTGGCGCTCGGCGTGGCGCGTAGCTGTCTCGACGCGTTTTTCGAGCTCGCGGGGGCGAAGACGCCGGGCTACACGACGAACCTGCTGCGCGCTCAGCCGACGGTGCAGGTCACCGTCGGCCAGGCGGAGGCGACATTACGGAGCGGCCGCGCCTTTCTCATGGAAGCGGTTGGCGCTATCTGGGACGAAGCCGTCGCGACGGGCGAGGTGAGCATGGAGCGCCGCGCAACGCTGCGTGTCGCGGCCACCCATGCGATCCGGCTCGCCGCGCAAATCGTCGACAGCGTCTACGGTGCGGCCGGCGCGACCGCCGCCTTCGAAGGTAATCTCATCCAGCGCCACTTCCAGGACATCCACGTCATCACCCAGCACGTACAGGGCCGGCTTTCGCATTACGAGACCGTCGGCCAGTACTGGCTCGGGCTGCCGATCGACGAGTCGCACCTGTAAGGCAGGACGTCATTCGGACCCGCGCCAGCGCGAAGTAGGCAGACCGTCATTCCGGACCCGCGCCAGCGGAAGTGATCCGGAATCCATTGTCGACGATTTAAAGTCAAAATGGATCCCGGCCTTCGCCGGAATGACGATTGGTTTCATCAGGCCGCCCACCATGACGCTCTGTTCCTCAGGCCGTCACCAGACCCTCTGTTCCTCAGGCCCTCACGACGCCGCCAGCGACCATGCGACGCACTCGCGCGCCAGCGCGCGAGTCGCATCGATGCATCGCGGAAGCGCCGCGGAGCGGATCGCGTCGAGCGCCACCGGAAGCTCGGTGCAGCCGAGGATCACCGACTCGACGCCGCGCTCGAAGAGGCGCGCCGCGGCGGTCTCGATGGCACGGCCTGCATCGTCGAGGCTCCCGCGCTTGACCGCGTCGATCGCGAAACGCACGAACGCTTCGCGCTCCGCGAGCGGGTTGACGACGCACTCGATGCCGTGCGCCGCGAGCCGGTCCTGATAGATGCGCGCGGCGATCGTGGCTTCGGTGCACAGCAGCCCGACCCGCGGCTGCGCGCTGCCGCGCTTGCGCAGCTCGTCGCACGCGGCGTCGGCGATGTGCAGGATAGGCAGACCGCTCGCGTGCTGAAGCTCTTCGTACCAGTGGTGCGCGGTGTTGCACGGGATCGCGACGCAGCCGACTTCGAGCTTCCTCAACGCCATCATGCCCGCGATCATGTGCGGCAGCGGCGACTCGCCGCCGTGTGTGATCGCTGCGACCCTCTCGGGCATCTGCGGCACCGAGTAGACGATGACCGGCACATGTTCTTCGTCGCGCTGCGCAGGCGTCTCCTCGATCAGCTTGCGAAAAAAATCCGCCGTCGCGAGCGGTCCCATGCCGCCGAGCACTCCGAGTAAACGTGCCATGGTCGAGATGCCGCTCCTTGTTTCGTTGTCTGGTGTGAGGGGTAGTCTGGCACATCCCGCTGCATTTTTCGTTCGCGACCGCGCGTTGTTCTCAGCATGTGGACGGACGGTTTTAAAGGGTATTTTTTCGGTACCATCGGCGTTCAACAGAAGAAGGAGTCCAATAAATGAAAACATCTCTGACCCTGATCGCCGCAGTATCGGCGCTGTCGCTGTGCGCGAGCGCGGCGCTGGCGCAGACCGCCGACGAGCTCCTGAACGACGGCAGGAACACCGACAACGTCGTCACCTACGGCATGGGCTACGACCTGAAGCGTTTCAGCCCGCTCAAGCAGATCAACACCTCGAACGTGAAGCGGTTGGTGCCGGTATGGAACACGACGCTGTCGAACCTGCTCGGCGAGCAGGCGCAGCCGCTCGTCTACAACGGTGTGATGTACGTGACGAATGCGGCGTGGACTTTCGCGATCGACGTGGCGACGGGCAAGCAGATCTGGCGCACCCCGGTCGATTATGAAGCCGACACCCCGCGCGTCGTGTGCTGCGGCGTATCGAACAAGGGGCCTGCGATCTACAACGGCAAGCTCTTCCGCACCACGCTCGATGCGCACGTCGTCGCGCTCGACATGAAAACCGGCAAGCAGGTGTGGAAGCAGAAGTTCGCCGAATGGAAGGAAGGCCATTCCGGAATCGTCGCGCCGGTCGTCGCCAACGGCGTGCTGATCGTCGGCATGTCGGGGGCGGAGTTCGGCGTGCGCGGTTTCCTCGACGGCTGGGACCCGGATACCGGCAAGAAGCTGTGGCGGCGCTATACCATTCCCGGGCCCGGCGAGAAGGGCTACGAGACGTGGCCGCAGGACGATGAGGCGTACAAGCGCGGCGGCGGCACGACATGGATCACCGGCTCGTACGACCCGCAGCTCGATCTCACCTACTGGGGCACCGGCAATGCGGGCCCGTGGAATCCGGCCTATCGCAAAGGTGACAGCCTTTACAGCGCCAGCGTGATCGCGGTGCGCCCGAAGACGGGCGAGCTGGTCTGGCACTACCAGTTCACCCCCAACGACTCGTACGATTACGACGGGGTGAACGAAAACGTCATCGCCGACCTGCGCGTCGACGGCGAGATGCGAAAAGTGATCATGCACGCCGACCGCAACGGGTTCTTCTACGTGATCGACCGCACCAACGGGAAGCTCCTGCGCGGCTATCCGTTCGGCAAGGTGAACTGGGCGACGAGCATCGACATGAAGACCGGACGCCCCGTCGAGACCGACGTCCGCAAACGGCTCATCGCGGGCGAGGAGGTCGAGCTCTGGCCGTTCTCAGGCACGAAGAACTGGGCGCCCATGGCGTTCAACCCGAAGACCGGGATGGTCTATCTCAACACCATCCATCTCGCGCAGCATCTGCAGTACCAGAAGATCGACTACAAGGCAGGCACGCGTTACGCCGGCGGGGTCGCGGCGCGCAAGCGCCCGGTGGGCGAAGACGTCGAGGGCTATCACCAGGCGATGGACCCGCTCACGGGTAAGGTGAAGTGGTCGATCAAGCTCACCGATCACGTCACGCAGGCGGGCATGCTCGCGACCGACGGCGGCCTGGTCTTCACCGGCCGCATGACCGGCGAGTTCATCGCGATCGACGAGGCGTCGGGCAAGGTGCTGTGGCAGTTCCAGACCGGATCGGGGATCAATGCGCCGCCGATCACCTACACGTATAAGGGCAGGCAGTACGTGACGGTGCTCTCGGGCGTTGCAGGCGATGCGCGCGGACGCAGGGCTGCGCCGGACGTGCCTTCGGGTGGGTCGGTGTGGACGTTTGCGGTGGTGGAGTGAAGCGTCTGACGGGGGTCGCAGGCTGCGGTTGAAACCGGGGTCTGACCCCAAAAAGCCGGGGTCAGACCCCAAGCGGGAAAACCGGGGTCTGACCCCACGCGGATAGCAGCGTCACATCAGGATTTCGCGGGGCCGCGTTCTCTTGCGGGTGTCAGGAAATCGTAGACCGCGACGCTCTGAGCCTCGAGCGGGAGGGTGAGGACTTCGGGATGCTCGAGCGTGGCGCCGGCGTCGGCGAAGCCGGCGCGCCAGTGCTCGTCCATCGTGCGGCGGGAGAACTCGTAGTCTTTCGACTGTCCCTCATACGCAGGCGCCCTGTAGATCAGCTGAACGATGTTGTAGACGGCCGGGTCCGATGCTTCCGCAAGCTTCTGCGCCTGGGGCGTCGCAGCGAGCTCCAGCGGCAACTGCGCGAGCAGCTCGTTGAAGGTGGCGCGCAGGGCCTGGACCCTGCGGAACTCGTCGGTCGCTGCGCGCGTGCGGCTCGAATACTGAATCTCCTTCATGCGCACGCTGACCTCCGTCAGGTCGCGCGGAAGCGCGCCGCGGGCGCTCCACAGGTCGACTTGCAGGATCAGGGTGTCGAGGCCGGATCGTGCCGAGAGCACCCAGTCGAGCGGCGTGTTGGAGACGAGCCCGCCGTCCCAGTAGAACTCGCCGTCGATCTCCACCGCGGGGAAAGCCGGCGGCAGCGCGCCGCTCGCCATGATGTGCTCGGCGCGTATGGTATCGGTCGCGTTGTCGAAATAGGCGAAGTTGCCGGTGCGCACGTTGACCGCGCCGACGCTGAAACGCATCTGTTTCGCGTTGATCCGGTCGAAATCGATCAGCCCTTCGAGCGTCGA
>JAQGNC010000240.1 GCA_028292065.1 Betaproteobacteria bacterium | reverse complement strand
CAGCGTTCGCCTTGTTATCCATGGCTGATGGCCATGGCCTCATTGAAGCGGCTCGGGCGCGCCGCCAGCGCCCTCTTCCGCGTCCTGTTATCCATGGCTGATGGCCATGGCCTCATTGAAGGGAAATCGGCAGCTTGACATGGTGGGCGGGGACCGCGTGTTATCCATGGCTGATGGCCATGGCCTCATTGAAGCGTGGAATACGGGGCAACACGCGCGAGTGCGCCGGGTTATCCATGGCTGGTGGCCATGGCCTCATTGAAGCGAGGGCATGGTCAAGCACTCGATGGCGGCCGCGCTGCGTTATCCATGGCTGATGGCCATGGCCTCATTGAAGTGAACGAGGTGCCGTCGTTACCTGCACGCCGTCAGGGTTATCCATGGCTGGATGGCCATGGCCTCATTGAAGCCTGTTCACCCCGACCTGGCGCGGCCTGGACGATCTCGTTATCCATGGCTGATCGCCATGGCCTCATTGAAGCTGCAGCTCGACGATCACGGCGTCCCAGTCGAGCTCGGTTATCCACGGCTGACGGCCATCGGCCTTATCGAAAGGTCCGCTGCGAACCCGATCGCCGTCCGCTTAGTGCGGCCTTCCTCGCGCTGCATGCGAGCTTTCGGGGCGCGGGCATCACATCCCCCAAGTAGCCAGCATAGCGAACACAGCGAGAGCCATGACGGCGGTTGCGCACCAGCCGAGGACCTTGAGTCGGCGAGTCACGACGAATGGGCCCATTACGTCCTGCCTGGATGCCATGAGCATCATGACAGCCATGATCGGAACGGCGATCACTCCGTTTACGACGGCGCTCCCGAAGAGCGCTTTAATGGGATCGATCGAGCTGAAGTTGAGCGCGACGCCGAGAAGTGTGGCCACAGTGACGATCGCATAAAAGCCTTTTGCGTTCCACAGCGTGCGCCCCAGTCCGATCGGCCATCCAAACGCCTCGGCTACCGCATATGCCGCCGAGCCCGCAAGAACAGGCACTGCCAGCAAGCCCGTTCCTACAATGCCGGCGGAAAAGAGAACGAACGCGGACTCACCCGCCAGCGGCCGCAATGCCTCCGCCGCCTGAGCCGAGGTCTCGATGTCGGTTATGCCGTGCCGGTTCAGCGTGGCGGCGGCTGTGAGCATGATGAAGAACGCCACCAGGTTCGATAAGCCCATTCCCAGATAGGTGTCGATCTTGATGCGCCGGAGCGCCGATCGCGCCTGTTCCGGGGCGTGCATCAAGGGCTCTTCACCAGGCACTGCGCGCTGTTCCTCTACCTCCTGGGACGCCTGCCAGAAAAAAAGATAGGGACTTATAGTGGTCCCGAATACCGCGACCACGACCACGACATAATCGGGCCGCAACGACAACGATGGCGTGACGGTAGCGAGCAGGACTTCGGCCCATGGCAGATCGACGATGAAGACCGTCGCCACATAAGCGAAAAGCGTCAGAGTCAACGCTTTCAGAATCGGCGCGTAGCGAGAGAATGGAATGAAGATCTGCAGGAGCAGAGAGATCGCGCCGAAACCTATCGCGTAGAGGTGCGCAGGCCCGCCGACCAGCAGCTCGAGAGCGGCGGCCATGGCGCCGATGTCGGCTGCGATATTGATCGTATTGGCGAGCAGCAGAAGCATGACGATGCTGTGCACGAGCGCACGCGGGTAATGCAAGCGAATATTCGCTGCCAACCCATGCCCGGTGACCCGCCCGATTCTGGCGCTGACGACCTGAATCCCGACCATGAGCGGGAAAGTGAACAAGACCGTCCACAAGGTGCCGTATCCGAAACGCGCGCCGGCCTGAGAGTAGGTCGCAATGCCGCTCGGGTCATCGTCCGCAGCCCCGGTGATCAGGCCCGGCCCGAGCGTGCGCCACAGTGACACCTCTTTTGCCCGTTCGTTTTTCTTTTCTTGTTTCATCGTTATTGCCGATCCCGGGAACAAAGACGGGGACACGCGGTCACGAAGAACACGCCATAACCTGACCGTGTCCTTCACCGATGCCGCATCGCCTGACTGGCGCCGTCGCTCCCGCGTCTCTTACATTTCAGCACACCACGTGTCGGCTCAGCTTGCGCAAAGCTGTCATGCCGGGAGAAATTTTGCCGAAAGATTCGCTTCACCAACGAGCCGGTGTCACGGCAGTGAGGCTGGCCGCCATGGCCTGGCTCAAACCCGCCTGCCTCGGCGCGGCCATGCGATAGAATCGCCGCATGAGCGCCGTTGTCGAACCCCTGCCCGTCGATTTCGATCGCCAGCGCCAAGTGGCTGCCGCGCTGCGCACATTCATGCCGGAGTCCGCCGTGCTGGTCGCGCGCGAAGACGTGCAGCCTTACGAATGCGACGGGCTGTCTGCGTACCGGCAGGTGCCGATGGTCGTCGCGCTGCCCGCGGACGAAGAGCAGGTGCGGCGCATCCTCGAGGTGTGCCACGGCATGCGCGTGCCGGTGGTGGCGCGCGGCGCTGGTACCGGCCTCTCCGGCGGGGCGCTGCCGATGGGTGACGGCGTGCTGCTGTCGCTTGCCAAGCTCATGCGGATCCTCGATATCGATCCGCAGGCGCGCAGCGCGCGCGTGCAGCCGGGCGTGCGTAACCTCGCGATCTCCGAAGCCGCGGCCGTGCACGGCCTGTACTACGCGCCCGACCCGTCGAGCCAGATCGCGTGCAGCATCGGCGGCAACGTCGCCGAGAACTCGGGCGGTGTGCACTGCCTCAAGTACGGCCTTACCGTGCACAACATCCTGAAGATCCGTATGGTCACGATCGAAGGTGAGATCGTCGAGATCGGCGGCGACGCGCTCGATTCTGCAGGCTACGATCTGCTGGCGCTGATGACCGGCTCCGAAGGCATGCTCGGTGTCGTGACCGAAGTGACCGTCAAGCTCCTGCCGAAACCCGAAAGCGCGCAAGTCGTGATGGCCGCTTTCGACGACGTCGAGAAAGCGGGCGCCGCGGTCGCCAATATCATCGCCGCGGGCATCATCCCGGCAGGGCTCGAGATGATGGACCAGGCGGCGACCGTCGCGGTCGAGCAGTTCGTGCACGCGGGTTATCCGACCGACGTCGCCGGCATCCTGTTGTGCGAGTCCGACGGCACGCAGGAAGAAGTCGCCGATGAAGTTCGCCGCGTCGAAGACATCATGGAGAAGAGCGGCGCCACCCTCATCCGCGTGTCGCAGAGCGACAGCGAGCGCCTGAAGTTCTGGGCCGGGCGCAAAGCGGCTTTCCCGGCGGTCGGGCGCATCTCGCCCGACTATTACTGCATGGACGGCACCATTCCCCGCAAGCGCCTCGCCGAAGTGCTGCGGCGGATCGCGGAGCTCGAGATCAAGTACGGCCTGCGCTGCGCGAACGTGTTTCATGCGGGCGACGGCAACCTGCACCCGCTCATTCTGTACGATGCGAACAAGGCCGACGAGCTCGAGCGCACCGAAGCTTTCGGCGCCGAGATCCTCGAGCTCTCGATCGCGGTGGGCGGCACCATCACCGGCGAGCACGGCGTCGGCATCGAAAAAGTGAACCACATGTGCGTGCAGTTCCGCACGCCCGAGCTCGAGACGTTCCACGCAGTGAAGCGCGCGTTCGACGAGCACGGCCTGCTCAACCCGGGCAAGGCGGTGCCGAGCCTGAACCGCTGCGCCGAATTCGGGCGCATGCATGTTCACGTGGGGCAGGAGACATTTTCGGAGCTGCCTCGGTTCTGAGTTTTTGCCTTGCAACACATCGTCGACCAGCTTTCTGAAGCCATACGCGACGCCGCCGAGCGCCGCGCGCCGCTGCGCATCCGCGGCGGCGGCACCAAGGATTTCTACGGCGGCGAGCCGCGCGGAGAGCTGCTCGATACGCGTGAATACGCCGGCATCGTCGAATACGAGCCGACCGAGCTCGTCATCACCGCGCGCGCCGGCACGAAGCTGAGCGACATCGAATCGGCGATGCGCGAGCGCGGCCAGATGCTCGCTTTCGAGCCGCCGCAGTTCGGCAGCGGCTCGACCCTCGGCGGCTGCATCGCCGCGGGCCTGTCCGGCCCGCGCCGCCCTTACGCCGGGAGCGCGCGCGACCTCGTGCTCGGGGTGAGGATGCTCGACGGCACGGGCCGCGACCTGCGCTTCGGGGGACAGGTGATGAAGAACGTCGCGGGTTACGACGTATCGAGACTGATGGCGGGATCGCTGGGCACCCTCGGCGTGCTCCTCGAAGTGTCCATGAAAGCCCTGCCGCTGCCGCCTGCCGAGGTCACGATACGCCGCGAGCAGACCGCCGGGGACGCGGTTCAGTTGATGAACCTGTGGGCCGGAAAACCGCTGCCGATCACCGCGACGTGTCACGTCGGCGGCGCGCTGTATGTGCGTCTTTCCGGCGCAGCCCCGGCGGTCGACGCCGCGCGCCGCAAGCTCGGCGGCGATGAAGTGAGCGAAGGTGCCGGCTTCTGGCGGCAGGTGCGCGACCACGAGCTCGATTTCTTCGGCAGCGCGCGTGAGCTCTGGCGCATTTCGGTCAAACCCACGACCGCGTCGCTGCCGCTCGAGGGCGCGTCGCTCATCGAATGGAGCGGCGCACTGCGCTGGCTCGCCGTCGACGCCGATCCCGCCCGCGTGCGCGCTGCGGCGTCCGCTGCAGGGGGACATGCGACCCTGTTCCGGCGCGGCGGCAGCACCGCCGACGCGTTTCAACCATTGCAACCGGCGCTGCTGCGCATCCACCAGCGCCTTAAACAGACTTTCGACCCGCACGGGATACTGAACCCGCGGCGGATGTATCCTGAGTTCTAGCCCCGAACGTGCAAACCAACCTCGCCGACTTCATCAAAGACACGCCCGACGGCCGCGACGCGGACGCGATACTGCGCAAGTGCGTCCACTGCGGCTTCTGTACCGCGACGTGCCCCACGTACCAGATCCTCGGCGATGAGCTCGACGGCCCCCGCGGGCGCATCTATCTCATGAAGCAGGCGCTCGAAGGTCAGCCGGTCACCAACAAGACCCAGCTCCACCTCGACCGCTGCCTCACCTGCCGCTCGTGCGAGACGACGTGTCCGTCCGGCGTGCACTACAGCCGGCTGCTCGACATCGGCCGCCGCGTCGTCGACAGCCGTGTGCAACGCAGCCTGGTGGACAGGTTCGCGCGCGCCGCGCTGCGCAAAGTCGTCACGACGCCTGTCGTCTTCGACGCGCTGGTTCGCACCGGCGAGCTGATGCGCCCTCTCCTGCCCGGGAAGCTCAGGCAGAAGCTGCCGCCGAAGATCCGCCCTGCCGGGGTTTTCCCGCAAACAGCGCACGCCCGGCGCATGCTGGTGCTCGGCGGCTGCGTCCAGCCGGCGCTGTCCCCGGCGACCAACGCCGCAGCGGCACGAGTCCTCGACCGCCTCGGCATATCGCTGGTCGCGGCCGAGCGTGCCGGGTGTTGCGGCGCCGTTTCCTACCACCTGAGCGCCGAAGACGAAGCGCGTGAATTCATGCGCCATAACATCGACGCGTGGTGGCCGCACATCGAAGGCGGCAGCGAAGCGGTGGTGATCACTGCGAGCGGCTGCGGCACGATGGTCAAAGACTACAGCCATCACTTGAGCCGAGATCCCGAATACGCCGAAAAAGCCGCGCGCGTGTCGGAGCTGACCAAAGCCATCAGCGAAGTGGTGCTGGCGGAGTCCGCGCGCCTCGTAGCCCTTATCCCTCAGCCCTCATCCCTCATCCCTCGTAAAGTCGCCTTCCACCCGCCGTGCACTCTCCAGCACGGGCTGAAGATACGCGGCGAGATCGAGGCGTTGCTGCTATCGCTCGGCGTCGACCTGGTGCCGGTGCGCGACGCGCATCTGTGCTGCGGCTCCGCCGGGACGTATTCGATTCTTCACCCCGAGCTCGCCGGCCGGCTGCGCGAGAACAAGATCGCGGCGCTGACTGCCGGGGAACCCGACGAGATCGTCACCGCCAACATCGGTTGCCAGACTCACCTGCAGGGTGCGACGACGCGTCCCGTGCGCCACTGGATCGAGCTCGTCGACGAGCTGCTCACGCACGGCGGCAAATGATCCACGCGGAAAAGCGGCTGCAGGCGGGGCGTCCTTCGACAGGCTCTGGACAGGCTCCGCGCTACATGCGCTAGCCCGGGTACGTAGCGCAGGCGCCCCGCCTGCAGCGCGCTTCACGCATCACGTGCACAGTCTGAGGACAGTGTCATGCGCATGCCCCTTGTACTTTTTCGTACACCCGCGTACGATCGCCCCCGGTCCATCACACAACGGGGCAAGCCGATGCTGCAAATCACTCGTCGATCGCTGGAAGAGCGCCGCACCCGACACACTCGCGCGCCGCTGCAACGCAAAGAGCTGTTCCTCGAAGGCAGCCCGCAGGTTCCGGTCTACGCAGAGGAGCTGTGGACGGCCAAGCAGCGCCAGGCGTCGTCGATCCATGAGGTGTCGTATCGCGCGTGCTTCAAGCCGCAGCTCCCCGCCTATTTCATCGACCGGCTGAGCAGCGAAGGCGACGTGGTGTACGACCCTTTCAGCGGACGCGGCACCACGGCCGTCGAAGCGGCGTTGCGCGGGCGCCGCGTGATCGCGAACGACGTGAGCCCGCTGTCGGCGATCTTCGCGCGTCCGCGGCTCGAAGTCCCGCACGTGAGCGAAGTCGATGCGCGGCTCAACGCTCTCGACCTCGATCAGAAAGTGCGCCCTGTGCTCGATCTGTCGATGTTCTTCCACGCCGACACCGAGCGCGAGCTGCTCAACCTGCGCGCGTATCTCAATGCCAGGCGCCGCTCGCGCAGCGAAGACTGCATCGACCGGTGGATACGCATGGTCGCGACCAACCGCCTCACCGGCCATTCGCCCGGATTCTTCTCGGTGTATACCCTGCCGCCCAACCAGGCGGTGTCCGCGGAAGGCCAGGTGAAAATCAACCAGCGGCTCGAGCAGAAACCCGCTTATCGCAACGTGCGCGAGCTGATCCTCAAGAAATCGATCCAGCTTCAGGGTGACATCACCGCAGCCGACCGCGACCGCCTGCGGCGCGCAGCCTCGCACGCGCAGTTCGTCGAAGGCTCCGCAGCATCGAGCAAGGCGATCCCGGATCGCACCGTCCAGCTCACGGTCACGTCGCCCCCTTTTCTCGACGTCGTGCAATACGCCAAAGATAACTGGCTGCGCTGCTGGTTCAACGGCATCGACGCCGAAGCGATCGGCAGGCGCATGACGATGAGCAAGACCGTCGAGGAATGGTCGACGGCGATGCGCTCGGTGTTAGACGAGCTCTACCGCATCACCAAGCCCGGCGGCTGGGTCGCATTCGAAGTCGGCGAAGTCAGGCGCGCCGCGGTGAAGCTCGAAGAAGTCGTCGCGCCGCTCGGCATGGCGGCCGGTTTCCACTGCGAAGCGGTGCTCATCAACTCGCAGCAGTTCACCAAGACCGCGAACATCTGGGGTGTGAGCAACAACAAGCTCGGCACCAACAGCAACCGGATAGCGATTTTCCGCAAGCCCGCCTGAGGTTCACGGCGCATCGGGATCGGTCGACCCGATCCCGGTCGCCACGCCCGGCTTTCAGCCCTAGAATCGACCTCGAGCCGGTCAGCTGCACCTGTGACTCGCCGTATCCTCACAGCAGGAGATCAATGCAATGACCTACGCTGACAAGACCCGGGCACAGCCTCGCACCGCTTCCACGGATTCGGCGCGAAACAGGGGCGCGACGCTCGTCGACAACCGCCCGGAAGCGATCGCCCAGCGCGAGCTGGCGCAGGCCATCGAACGCAGTCCGCGAGTCACCGCCCGGCGCGAGGCGAGCGACGCCATTCAGAGCAGCTCGCTTACGCAGAGAAAACCCCTCACAAGCGGGTTCGGGGACACCGTGCTAGCCAGGAAGTCCCTCGGCGAGGCCGCGCCCCGTGCGAACAACACCGGCCTGCCTGACAACCTCAAGTCGGGGGTCGAATCGCTCGCGGGCATGTCCCTCGACAACGTCAAAGTCCATTACAACTCGGCGCGACCCGCGCAGCTCGAAGCCCACGCTTATGCGCAGGGCAGCGATATCCACCTCGCACCGGGGCAGGAGCAGCATCTGCCGCACGAAGCGTGGCATGTGGTGCAGCAGGCGCAGGGAAGGGTCAAGCCGACGATGCAGATGACGGGCGGCGTCGCGGTCAACGACGACAAGGGACTCGAGGACGAGGCGGACGTCATGGGAGCGAAGGCGCTCAAGCGATAGTGTGATGATTCTCAAATTCGCGTCACAATCCGTTCGCCCTGAGCAGAGCCTGCCCTGAGCCTGTCGAAGGGCGCACTGCGCCGCAGTCGAAGGGTGAACGGCAGTGTTCATGCTTCGACAAGCCTGTCCTGAG
>JAQGNC010000200.1 GCA_028292065.1 Betaproteobacteria bacterium | reverse complement strand
CGTGTCCGATGGTGACACCAGGGCTGCCTCCGATTCCGCACGTCGGGGGGCCGATCCTCCCGGCGTGCTCGCCGAACGTGCTGATCGGCTTCCTTCCCGCGGCGCGGGTGACCGACCTGTGCCTGTGCGTGGGCCCGCCGGACACGATCGTCATGGGCTCACCGACGGTGATGATCAACAATCTCATGGCGGCGCGCATCGGCGATCCGACCGCGCACGGCGGCGTGATCGTGATGGGGTGCCCGACCGTGATGATCGGGGTATCGGGACAGGGTGCGGCGCTGTCGGCTGCGGCCGAGACCGGCGCGCCCTTCTGCGAGAAGTGCGCGTGAAAGGTGGTGAGCGACCGTGAGCGAGGCACGGCAATCGCCGGCGCCCGTGAGCCTCAGCGCTTTTCTGCGTTCGAGAAATCAGTCGGTATACGCCGTCCTCGATGCCGCGCGGTCCGGTGCCGTAAGACCTCTGCTGCAACGATCGGGAGAGCGTTATGCCTCTCTGTTCAGCGGCAGGCTCGCCGAGGATCTGGCGGACCAGGCGCCTTATCTCGTCCAGTTCAGCGACACGTCCGATTTGCTCGACGCGCTCGCCGAGCCGGTGTGCGAGCAGGCGTGGGGCTATTTCCTCGTGAGCGCAGCGTCGTTCGATGCCTTGCGTACGCATCTGCGCAAATTCCTGATTGTGAAGCGCGAGGACGGGCGCGAACTCTTCTTCCGTTTCTACGACCCGCGGGTGATTCGCAGCTTTCTTCGCCTGAGCACACCGGGCCAGGCCGGCGATCTGCTGCAAAACATTTCAGGTCTGGTCTGTCCGTCCGGGGACGCTTCAGTCGTTCTCGTATTTCGCCTGGCGAAAGGCGAGTTGCTGTCCAGCGAGCTCGTCGTGGCGCGTCCGTGGGTGAGCACGGCTGTGTCATGACGTCGCGCGGCTGAAGCGGCGCGCGCCGCCAACCAGCGTTAAGAACCGTCGTGCTTACCGTAACGGACAAGCAGTTCGCCGCTCTGCGCCAGGAAAAACTGGGCGATGGCCTGATCGACTTCCTCAAAAGAGCCAAGCGCAGCGCGGCGCGAGATCCTGCCACCGGCGATATCCTGGTCAGCGACTCCCGCGGCAATGTCACGCGCTGCAAGTTCGACGATAAGGGCTTCGTCGGAGCCGTCGAAGGCCCTTTGGGAAGAACATACCGGCTGCGCAATGACTCGCGCGGCAGGCCGCTGGTCCTGAGCACACCCTCCGGGCTGCGCATCGAAACGCGTCGCGACAACAGCGGACGGATCACGCGCGTGTGCCAGGAGGTGCGAACGCTGTTCGACCTCGATTACGCGCACGGCGGCAACGACGTGAGCGCGGTGCGCTTTCCCGACAATACCAGCGTCGAATTCGGCTATTCGCGTCCCGGCCGAATAGCTTCTATCAAGGACCGGCTGGATCGCGTAATCGGTTTCGAATACTCGAACAAGGACCGGCTTGCGTCGGTCACCGACGGCAACCGGCACACGACTACGTTCAGCTACGGGGCGTGGAGCCGTCCCGACCGGATCGATTTTCCCGACGGCACCGCGGAATCGTATGAATATGGCGGCAACGGCCACGTGCGGCGAATCACCGCGGCGGGTGATCTGTATGCCGAAATAGAAAGCGACGCAGCAGGAAAGCCGACTCTGATCCGGCACGGCGATGGTGAGCTGCTGCGATTCGCGTATGACGAGCGCGGCAATGTCGTATCGGCCGTCAACAGCGAGGCGACCGTCACGTATAAGTACGACGGCGACGGCCGCGTCGTCGAGGAGGATCAGAACGGGCAGCGGATTCGATACGAGTACGACGCTGATGGCCTCATGACCGGCGTCACTTACCCCGATTCTTCACGTGTCGCTTTCGAGCGCGATGCCGAGCTGCGGCTCGCGTGCATTACCGACTGGGCCGGCGGCCGCCATGTGTTCGCACCCGCGAGCGACGATCGGGGATATGAGCATACGCTTCCGAACGGCCTCAAATCGCTCGTGCTGCTCAGTCCGACAGGCTCGGTCGCGGGCAACGCAGTCAGGCGTGACGGGGACGGTGCGCCGGACCTGTTCCAGCGGCGCTATCTGTATGACGACGAGCGACGCCTCAGCTCGTCCACGGACACTCACTTCGGCAGCCGTGCGTTTTCCTACGACGCCGAGGGCCAGCTCACGGCACTACAAACCGATCGCGGCGTGCATGAAAGATTCGGTTACGACGCTGCCGGCAACAGAACGCGCCTGAACGATGTAACGGCCGAGTTCGACAGCGTCAACCGGATGACAGCTCAAGGCGCGGTACGCTGCACTTACGACGCGCGCGGCAATCTGTCGGGCTATTCGGGATCGGGCGCAGCATGGCGCCTGCACTACAGCCGCAGGAACCTCCTGGTTCGGGCCGAATCGTCCGACGGGCGGTCGCTGACATTCGGGTACGACGCGTTCGGGCGGCGGGTGTGGAAGCGATCGGCGACGTCCGAAGTGCGCTACGTCTGGGCGGGCGAGAACCTCATCCGCGAAGTGCAGGCGGACAGCGCCGGCACCGTCACGCGGGACTATCTCTACGTTCCCGGCACACACACGCCCCTGGCCCTGCGCGTGGACAAGGCGATCTATTGCTATCACACCGACCATATCGGAACACCTCACCGCATCACCGATGCCGAGGGCAGGATCGCATGGGCCGCGGAATACGCCGGCTTCGGTGCCGCCGAGCTCCGTGCGTGCGCCGTCACCAATCCGCTGCGTTTTCCGGGTCACTACTGCGACGACGAAACCGGACTTCACTACAACCGGTTCCGGTACTATTCGCCGGCTTTCGGCCGCTACCTGTCGCCCGATCCCATCAAGTTTGCGGCAGGTCTGAACTTCTACGCGTACGCCGAGAACGACCCGGTCAACGCCATAGACCCGCTGGGGCTGCTGAGCTTCTGGGCAAAGATCGGGGTCGGCCTTGCCGCAGTCGCTGTGGGCGTGATCGTGGTCGCGTCGTTCGGGACGGCGGTACCCGTGCTGTTGGCGGCGGGTGCGATTGCCGGCGCCGTAGCGGGTGGACTGGGTTCCTATCTGGACCAGAAGGAAAACTGCCCGACGTGCCCGGTGGATGCATGGAAAGTATTCACGAGCGCGTTGATGGGCGCTGCCGTGGGTGTCGTCGGTGCCGCCGTCGGCATCGCACTCGGGCCTGCGCTCGCAGCAGCTGGATTCGGTCCGGTCGGATCCGGCGGCATCATCGGCGGCGGGCTTTACCTCGGCGTGACCCCGGCATCACAGTGGAACGCCGAAGACCTGGGACTCGCTATCGGCTTCGGCATGCTCACCGGCGGCATAGGCCGCATGATGATGCCGGCCGAAAACACGCCCGTGCCGGAGCCCGATCCCCTCGGCCCGCAGGATCCGCCCGGCAGCTTTCGTGATGCGAACGGCAGGCTGCGCGATCCGGACGGCCGCTACCTGCGCGACCCCAACGCTCCGCCGCGGCCGCATTCCCGTGATACCGAATATCCGAGCACCTTCCGCCAGAGCACGCACGATGAAATGACGGCGAACTGGACCGACGAAGGCCGCGCGCAGGGCGGGGCGCCGAGGGACAGCAATGGCAATCGCATTCCCCGGGACCAGCTCACATGGCGCGATGCCGACGACAATCCGATTCCCTACTACGACGAGAACGGCAATACCAACCTTACCTACAATCACGACACGCCCGTGGTCGAGCATTGGAACGGCGAGGGCAAGAACCTGTCGGCCGCGGAAAGAACCGACTGGTACAATAATCCGGACAATCTCACCCCGATGTCGCGCAGCCAGAACAGCAGCGAAGGCGCGCGTCTCGGGCAAACCTTCGATCAAGACCCGGGTCCTGATTATTCGAGATGAAATGAAGCCAGACGTGTTACCGGCCGTGAAGGCAGCGCTGTCATCATTGCCCGACGTCGCCGAATTCGGCGGTTTGCCCGACGCATGGCACTGGAC
>JAQGNC010000137.1 GCA_028292065.1 Betaproteobacteria bacterium | reverse complement strand
ACGGTGCTGAGCCCGTGGGTGACGCTCGCGACCGACGGCACGGTCTACATCATGTCGCCCGCCACCGAGATGGGGCAGGGCTCGCTCACTTCGATACCGGTGATTCTCGCCGACGAAATGGACGCCGACTGGAAGCGCGTCCGGATCGTGCCGGCGCCGCCGGTCGACAAGATCTACGGCAATCCGCGCTTCGGCTACTCGATGTACACCGCCGGCAGCGCGACCGTCACCGGTTACTTCACGGCGATGCGCGAGTTCGGCGCACAGGTGCGCTACGTCCTCATGCAGAATGCGGCGGCGCGTTGGGACGTTCCGATGGCCGAGCTCACGACCGAGCCGGGCGCGGTCCTGCACGCGAAATCGGGGCGACGCCTGAGCTACGGCGAGATCGCCGCCTTTGCGAAGATCCCTGAAAAAGCACCCCAGGTGCTTCTGGAGCCCCTCGACCGCGCACGCTTCAGGCTGATCGGCACCGATGTCGGCCGCATCGACGTGCCGGGAAAAACGAACGGCACCGCGCAATACAGCATCGACGTCCAAGTCCCCGGAATGATCTACGGCGCGATCCTGCGCGAACCGGTCGAAGGCGCGGCGCCCGAGCGCATCGACGACGCAGCGGCGCGTGCGATCGACGGCGTGATCGCGATCGTGCCGCTGAAATACGGCGTCGGCATCCTTGCCGATTCCCCGTGGACCGCTTTCAAGGCGAAGAACGCGCTGAAAGTGACCTGGAGCCGCAAAGCGACCGGCTGGGGTCATTCGAGCGAGCAGGCACTCGATGGATTCGCCGCGATCGAGCGCGACGCGAGCCGCAAAGGCGTCGCGTGGGAGACCAAAGGCGACGTGCACGCGTCGATGAAGCGCGCGGTGCAGGTTTTCGAAGGCGAGTATCGCGCCGATTACGCGTATCACGCGCAGATGGAGCCGCTCAATTCGGTCGCCGCGGTATCGCCCGCCGGCGACGCGGTCGAGATCTGGGTCGGCACCCAAAGCCAGACCACCGCGGTCACGGCGGTCGCCAAAGCGCTCGGCATTCCCGAGAACAAGGTCACCTATAACGGCATGCTGATGGGCGGCGGCTTCGGCCGGCGCGGGCACCGCGACGTCGAGTTCATCGTCGACTCGGCGCTGATGTCCAAAGCCGCCGGCAAACCGGTCAAAGTGATCTGGACTCGCGAAGACGACGTGCACCAGGGGCGCTTCCGGCCGCTTTACGTGAACAAGCTGCGCGCCGGCATCGATGCGTCCGGCAACATCGTCGCGTGGCACCACCGCCTGGTCTGCGACCGCGTGCTCGCGTTCATGGACCCGGTGCGTTACGCGACCGCGAAAGGCCGCGACAACATCGCGATGCGCGGCACCGAGATCCCGACGTACGACATTCCCGACCAGCTCGCCGAAGGCGTGCACGTCGACACCGGCATGCGCACCGCGCCGTTGCGGGCGATCGGCGTCGGCCAGAACGCTTTCGCGAACGAAGTGTTCATGGACGAGATCGCTGAAAAGCTCAAAGTCGATCCGGTGCAGTTCCGCCTGAAACACCTGAAAGGGTCGCCGCGCGCGCGCCACGCGATCGAGGAAGTCGCGCGCATGTCGGGCTGGGGAAGCAAGCGCGCGGCAGGGCGTGAGCTCGGCTTCGCGTATCTCGATTACAGCGGCACCCAGCTCGCAGGCGTCGCGGAAGTGTCGATCGACAAGGCCTCGGGTGCGATCAAGGTGCATCGCTTCTGGTGCACGATCGACGCGGGAGTCGCGGTGCAGCCCGACAACATCATCGCGCAGACCGAAAGCTCGATCGTCTACGGTCTCGGGCTCGCGCTGACCGAGCGCATCACGATCGAAGACGGGATGGTGAAACAGTCGAACTTCTACGACTATCACGTGCCGCGGATGAAAGACGTTCCCGAGCTCGAGATCAAGCTCATCCAGACGCCGAACCATCCCACCGGCGCGGGGCAGATGGCAACCCCGCTCGTCGCGCCTGCAATCTCGAACGCGGTCTACCGCCTGACGGGGGTCAGGCTGCGCCAGCAGCCGATGCTGTCGGAGCGGGTGCAGGTGGCGCTGGCGGCGCACGGCCCGCGCGATGCGTGAACCGCGCGCCGCGGTAGCGGTCATCGCGAGGAGCCGATAGAGCGACGCGGCGATCTCGTGACGCACGAATCTCGTCCTGCCACGGCCGAGCGCCTCGGGATTGCTTCGTCACATCGTTCCTCGCAATGACAGCTCGCGGCCGTGCGGGCGACTCGATACATGCTGCGCGCGCTCGGGCAGGTGGACTAGAATCCCGCGGTGCTGACGCGATCCGCTCTCTTTTTTTGCCTCCTGCTCATTGCTGCGTGCGGCAGCCGCGGCACGGTGCCGTCCACTTCCGCGGGCGCGCCTTTCTCTCCCGGCCAGTTCGCCAAGAGCGACATCGACCGCGTCGCCGAAGCGCAGCAGCGCGAGATCTTCGCGAACCTGAAGCTGCTCACCGACAAGCTCTACCGGCGCAACCCGCGCGAGCTTCGCAAGAGCGGTGTTTCGAGCAGGGCCGAAGGCGTCGCGAGGATTTTCGACGGCAATCACGGCTGGCGCTTCAACGAGCTTCGCGGGGTGCGCGACGCGCAGGCGATACAGCTCGCGTTTCGAGACGACTATCAGGGGGACCGCGTGCTCGCGTACGCGGCGGGACTCGCGAGCATGATCCAGACCGCGTTCAACGACAAGACCGAGTTCTTCGTGCTCGACGACCTCGACGCGCAGCGCCTCTACAACGCCGCGCGCAACGTCGAGATCGCGGTGTGGAAGCTCTCGACCAATCGCTCGGCGCAGGGACAGCTCTTCCTGCTGTCGAACGAGGGTACGGGTCCAGTGCGCAATCTCAGCTACGAGCGCGAGTTCGGGAAGATCATCGGCAGCCTCGACGTGCTGTCGAAGATCGCCGCGGACAAGAGCAATCGCACCGTCGTCAAAGTCGTGCAAAGCCTTGCGACCGCGGTGTTCCTGCCGCTGCCGTAAGAGCGCAGCGATGCGCGTGGGATAGAATCGCCGCATGAAACGCGGCATCAAAGCCGGCCGTGACGGCGCGGGTAACGTCGTCGCAGTGCTGGTCGACGACGAAGTAGGCGAGCGCAATGCCGACGGCGATTTCGTCCTCGAGCGCGGCACGATGGAGTGGCAGGTGGTGCAGGCCCTCGCCGCACAAGGCCGCGAGCTCAGCGTCGTGCCGTTCGATCCGCAGATCACACCGACGATCGAAGCGTTGCGCGTGCTCGAGCCCCGGCTGGTTTTCAATCTCACCGAGTGGCTCGCGGGCGACCGGCGCCTCGATTCCGCGATCGCGGGCGTACTCGACATGATGAAGCTGCCGTATACCGGCTCGGGCCCCGATGCGATGCAGATCGCGCGGGACAAGGCGCTCGCCAAGCAGGTGGTCTCCGACCTCGGGGTCGCGGTGGCGCCTCACGTCCTGGTGAACGGGCGCAGGCCGGCGCGCGGATCGCTCGCGTTCCCGGTCATCGTCAAACCACAGTTCGGCGACGGCTCGGACGAGATCGGCAACAGCGCGCTCGTGCGCAGCGAAAGCGCGCTGGCTGCGCGCCTCACCGCGATTCGCGGCCGCCGCGCCGATACGCTGATGTGCGAGCAGTTCGTCGCAGGCCGCGACCTTTTCGTGGCGTTGCTCGGTAACGAGCCGCGGGTGATGCCGCCGCTCGAGCTCGTCATCGGCAGGCGCGGGCAGGGCGCTCCGCGCTTCGCGACCGGGCGCATCAAGAACGATCCGGGCTATCGCTCGCGCTGGCGCGTGCGCTACCGCATCGCGAGGCTGCCTTCTCAAGTCGACGCGCGCGTGGTCGACGTCAGCCGCCGCATTTTCCACGCGCTCAAGCTGCGCGATTACGCGCGCATCGATTACCGCCTCACGCCCGCTAACGAGCTCGTGTTCCTCGAAGCGAATCCCAACCCCGACCTGACCCGGCACACGTTCGGCCGCGACCGCTGTTTTGCCGGCGTGCCTTACGCCGAGGTCATCTCGAGCATCGTGGACGCGGCGCTCGCTCGCTCGACTCCGTAGCGCAGGCGCCTCGCCTGCAGCCGTGTTTTCCTCGATTGCTGGCGAGTCACAAATTCGCAGAAGTATGGAAGGCCGTTCGTGCTGAGCCCTTCGACAGGCTCAGGACAGGCTTGTCGAAGCATGAACACTGCCGTTCACCCTTCGACTGCGGCGCAGGGCGCCCTTCGACAGGCTCAGGGCAGGCTCTGCTCAGGGCGAACGGATTGTGACGCGAATTTGAGAATCACCTCACTACGCGTTCGAGCGCCCCGGGCGAGCGCGGTCGTGAAGCGTAGCGGATCGCGCACGACGGAGCATTCGCCAGAAAACGAATAGTGACACCACACATTTCTCAATTTATCTCATAGCGGGCGGGTGATAACCTGCGCGGCGTCGCGTCTCGAAGGCTCGAGGCCGTTGCCGCCATCAAGAGAAATGCTCAAACGCCTGTCCGGTTTCGCGCTCACGCTCGCCGCCCTGCTCTGTCCGGCGCACGCGTTTGCGCAGTCGTATCCGAACAAGCCGGTCCGCCTCGTCATCGCTTTTGCCCCGGGCGGCGGCACCGACGTGCTCGCGCGCATGATCATGAGCGCGCTCGGCGATGCGCTCGGGCAGCCGATCGTCCCCGACAACCGCGCCGGCGCCGACGGCGTCATCGCGAGCGAGATCGTGGCGAAATCGCCTGCCGACGGATACACGCTCCTCATCACCTCGAGCAGCCACGCGATCAACACCGCGATCGGCCGCAAGCTTTCCTATGACGTCTTCCGCGATTTTGCGGCGGTGACGCAGACCGCCTCGCGGCAGATCATCCTGGTCGTGCACCCTTCCCTGCCGGCAAAGACGGTTCGCGAGCTGCTCGATTACGCGAAGGCCCGGCCGAACACGCTCAACTACGGGACGAGCTCGAACTCGGTCCAGCTCTCGATGGAGCTGTTCAAGTCGCTCTCCGGAGTCACCGCGACGCACATCCCGTACAAAGGATCGGGCCCGATGCTGAACGATCTCCTCGGCGGCCAGGTTCAGCTCACCTTCGGCGCTTCCGTCGCAACCCTGCCGCACGTCAAGAGCGGAAAGCTGCGCGCGCTCGCGATCGGGGACTCGAAGCGCTCCGCGTTCATGCCCGAGTTGCCGACCGTCGCTGAAGCGGGCGTTCCCGGCTATCAGTCGGTGATCTGGTCGGGCATCCTCGCTCCCGCAGGCACGCCGCGCGCGATCGTCTCTCGTGTCAACGCCGAAGTCGCGCGCATCGTGCAGTCACCCGCGATGAAGAAGCGGCTCGTCGAGCTCGGTTCAGACCCGGTCGGGAGCCAGCCCGGGGAATTCGACGCTTTCATCCGGTCCGAGGTCGCGAAGTGGGCGAAGATCGCCAAAGCGGCCGGCGTCAAAGCCGAAGAGTGACCCGCGTGAACGACACCGCAGCGTCAGGCGCGACAGGTAGCGACGCGACTCGCAAGCTCGCGCATCACGCCGCGACCCTCACGTATGCCGCGCTGCCGGCGACGCTCGTCGACCTTCTGAAGCAATGCGTGCTCGACACCCTCGGGGTCGCGATCGGCGCGAGCACCCTCGCCCCCGAAGCCGCGCTCGTCAGGGATTACGTGCTCGATCTCGGCGGTAAGCCCGAAAGCACGCTGCTCGGCTTCGGCGGCAAGGCGCCCGCGGCGTGGGCGGCATTCGTCAACGGCAGCCTCGGCCACATGCTCGACTACGACGACATCGGCGACGGCGGCCACGTCAGCATCGCGACGATCCCGGTCGCTTTCGCCGTCGCCGAGAAGCTCGGCGCGGTGAGCGGGCGCGACCTCCTCACCGCGGTCGCGGCGGGCACCGACCTGCACACGCGGCTCGACCTCGCGATCGACATCCCGGACTGGACGATCGCCGAAGGCTGGTTCGCGACCCAGCTCTTCGGGTTCGTCTCGGGCGCCGCGACCGCTGGCTCGCTGCTCAAGCTCGACACCGATCGCATGGAAAACGCGCTCGGCATCGGCTACAACCAGATGAGCGGCAGCCGCCAGATGGCGGTCGGGGCGGCGACGCACATGCGCTCGATGCAGGCGGGTTTCTCCGGCCAGGCCGCGGTCATGAGCGCCGAGCTCGCCCGCCGCGGCGTCATCGGCTGCAAGGAGATCGTCGAAGGCCGTTACGGGATCTTCGCAAACTATGTGCGCACCGCCACGCCGCACTGGGACGCGCTCGTGGGCGATCTCGGCACCGCTTTCCCGCTGCTGCGCACGCACGGCTTCAAAGTGTGGCCGGCGTGTGCGTATACGCGCTCGACCAACGCCGCCGCGCAGGCGCTGCGTGCGAAGCACGAGCTGAAGCCGGGGGACATCGAAGCGGTGGCGATCATCGGCGGTACCGGCGGCACGAAGCTCCTTTCCGAACCGATCGAGAGCAAACGCCGGCCGCAGACCAGCATCGACGGCAAATACAGCATCCCGTTCACCACCGCGGTCATGCTGGTCAAAGGCACGGTGACGCTCGGGGATTACACCGCCGAGGGCCTGAACGATCCTGCCGTATTGGCGATGGCCGACCGCATCACTTACCGCGACGGCGATCCTGAAACCTCGAGCGGCAGCTCGTCGGATTACGACGGCAGGCCCACCGTCGAAGTGACCACGCGCGACGGCCGTGTGCTTTCGACGCAGGCCGACGGCGTACCCGGAGACCCGCGGCACCCGGTCGACTGGGCGCTCCTCGAAGCCAAGTTCCGCGACTGCGTGTCGTACTCGAAAACACCCATCGCCGCGCGCGACGTCGATGCCGCCATCGAACGCGTGCGCAATCTCGAAGCAGTCGCCGACGTCTCGGACATCGTCCGGCTCCTCGTTCCGCAATAAAAACGGAGACACTCATGTACGGTCAGATCAACCACCACTTCAAGCGCCCCGCGCCCTCGCTGGTCGAGCAGTTCGCCGGGATATGGACGTCCACCATCGCGGACACGATGGGCCGCCACGGCGTGATGATGCCCGAGATCAGGCCGATCTTCGAAGACATCAGGATCCTCGGGGTGGCGTTCACGGTGCTCAACTATCCGAACGACAACATCACCACGCACAAGGCGCTGACCATGCTGCAGCCCGGCGACGTGCTCGTGGTCGACGACGGCCGCGAGAACAACACCGGCGCCTTCGGCCACAACATGTCGCTCCAGGCGCGCAATCGCGGCGTCGCGGGCTACATCACCAACGGCTGCATGCGCGACATCAGGATGCTGCGCGCCGAGCGCTTCGCCGCGTTCTGCCGCGGCATCTGCCCGCGCTCGGCGCAGAAAAACACCCCCGGCTCGATCAACG
This sequence comes from Betaproteobacteria bacterium, assembly GCA_028292065.1. Lineage (GTDB taxonomy): Bacteria > Pseudomonadota > Gammaproteobacteria > Burkholderiales > SG8-41 > JAQGMV01. The sequence goes on along the minus strand of JAQGNC010000137.1, from coordinate 986 downwards.
TGCCGGTGCAGGTCGGCGGCCTGGTGGTGAGCCCCGGCGACATCGTCATCGGCGACGACGACGGCGTGGCGGTGATCCCGCTCGCCGTGGCTGAGGAAGTGCTGAAGAAAGCGCGCAGCCGCATGGACATGGAGCACCAGCAGGCGCAGGACATCAAGGACGGCAAGCAACCTCTCGAGATCATCTACGGCGACTCGTGGGTCGACGCCAGGCTCGAGGGCAAGGTGCAGGAAAACCGGTAACGAGGAGCACGGCAAGTGACTACATCATCCGACTTGATCGTCGAACAGGCCGACGTCCTGATCGCGGGCAGCGGCGCCGCAGGGATGCGCGCGGCCATCGCGGCACACGACGCGGGCGCCAAAGTGGTGCTCCTGGCGAAAGGGCCGCGCCGCGCGAACCACACCCGCATGTCGGGCGGCCGGTATAACGTGGTGACGGGGCTCAACCCGAAAGACTCCAACGACGCGTTCTTCAACGACACGATCGATTCGGGCGTGGGCATCAACAACCGCGAGCTCACGCGGATCATGGTCGACGAAGCGCTCGCGCGCGCCTACGACCTCGAGGAATACGGCCTCGCCTGGGACCGCACCGACGTCACCAAGTACTACATGTCGATGACCGGCGGCGGCACTTTCGTGAGGACCCTCGGCTCGATCGACGAAGGCATCGGCATCACCGAAGTGATGCTGCACCAGATGCACCAGCGCGGCATCCGCATCTGCGATTTCCACATGCTCGTCGACGTGATCCGCGACGACAACGGCCACGTCGCGGGAGGCCTGGTCATGGATCTTTCGAAAGGCGTGTGGCGCTACTTCGCCGCGCCGACCGTGGTCATCGCGACCGGCGGCACTTCACAGCTCTACGAGACGAGCTCGGGCCCGACGATCAACACCGGCGACGGCATCGCGATGGGCCTGCGCGCGGGTGCGGAGCTCGTCGACATCGAGTTCATGCAGTTCATCCCGATCTCGTTCGTC
>JAQGNC010000112.1 GCA_028292065.1 Betaproteobacteria bacterium | reverse complement strand
CGCTGCCCCACTTCTCGATCTCTCGTTTGACGAACACGCCGAATTCCTCCGGTGTGCCCGACACCGGCTCGAGGCCTTGCTGCGCATACTTCCTCCTGATGTCGTCAGTCGCAAGGATTCTGCGCAGCTCGCTGTTGAGCCTGGCGATCACCGGCTTCGGCGTCGCGGCCGGCACGAACATGCCGTGCCAGGTGTTGAACTCGTAACCCGGAACGCCTGATTTCGCGAGCGGGGCAATGTCCGGCAGCGACGGCGTCACACCCACCGACGTGACCGCAAGGGCGCGCAGCTTGCCCGCGTGAATCTGCGGCAGCGCCGGCGCGAGGGTCGATACGAAGACCTGAACGTGTCCGCCCATGACGTCGACCAGGGCCGGGCCGGTGCCTTTGTACGGGACATGTGCGATGTCGATGTGCGCTTTCATCTTCAGCAGCTCGCCTGCAAGATGGGTCGCGCTTCCGGTCCCACCCGAGGCGAAAGTCACTGCGCCCGGACGCGCCTTCGTGAAAGCGATGAACTCCGCCACGTTCTTCACCGGCAATGAAGGGTGGACGACGAGCACGTTCGGCTGGTTGGCGACGAGCGTGACCGGCGCGAGATCTCGCAGCGTGTCGTACGGCAGCTTTGCGTAGAGGTTCGCGTTGAATGCGAGGCCGATATTCGTGATGAGGAGGGTCTGACCGTCGGGCGCGGCTTTGGCGACCCCGTCGGTGCCAATGGTGCCCCCGGCGCCGCCGCGGTTGTCCACGACCACCGTCGCACCGAGTGCGCTGCGCAGGGGCTCGGCGAGCAGGCGGCTGACGAGGTCGGTGCCGCCCCCGGGCGCATACGGAACGATCACGCGCAGGGGCTTGGCGGGCGACCAGGAAGCGTCAGGCTGGGCGTAGACCGCGCCGGCGGCAAAGACAGCCGCGGCTACGGTGGTTTGGACGATCGAAGTAAGGCAAGCGGACTTGGACGACATCTGGACACCTTGTGCACGGAATTGCCGCGGCGCGGCAGGAAGCAACTCGTTAACGGCACCGTATCAGCGCACTTAATGCGGCCATAAACGAATAGAAATTATGGTTTCAGAACTGACAGGCCTAAGGGCGCTGCGGCACTTACGCCGCAGTCAGCTCCCGCACCGCACGCGGCCGCCCGAGAAACTTCGCGACGAAATCGCTCGCCGGGCTCGCAAGTAATTCACCGGGCGTCCCCACCTGTTCGATGCGCCCGTCGTTCATGACGACGACGCGATCGGCGATCTCGAGCGCCTCTTCCTGGTCGTGGGTGACGAAGACGCTGGTGAGCTGCATCTCATCGTGCAGCGAGCGCAGCCACGCGCGCAATTCCTTGCGCACCTGGGCGTCGAGCGCGCCGAAAGGCTCGTCGAGGAGCAGCACGCGGGGCTCGACTGCGAGCGCGCGAGCGAGCGCCACCCGCTGGCGCTGGCCGCCCGAAAGCTGATGCGGATAGCGCGCACCCAGCCCTTCGAGCTGCACGCGCGCCAGCAGCGCGTCGACTCTTTCCCTGATCTCGCCGTCGGCCGGCCGGCACTTGCGCGGTCTCACGCGTAAACCGAAAGCGACGTTCTCGAACACCGACAGGTGACGAAACAGCGCGTAGTGCTGGAAGACGAAGCCGACGCGGCGCTCGCCCACCGGCACGTGCGTCGCGTCGGCGCCATGAAACAGGACGCGGCCGCTGTCGGGCTGCTGCAGCCCCGCGATGATGCGCAGCAGCGTGGTCTTGCCCGAGCCCGAAGGGCCGAGCAGCGCGACGAGTTCGCCGGTTGCCACGTGCAGCCCCACGTCGGCCAGCGCGGTATGAGCGCCGAAGCGGCGGGTGATGCGGTCGGTGTGGATGCTCATCGTGCGTGCGCTCCGTGTGCGCGCCGCTCGACCACGGACTTGAGTACCAGAGTCACGATGGCGAGCAGCGCGAGCAGTGACGCGACGGCGAAAGCCGCGGCGAAGTTGTATTCGTTGTAGAGGATCTCGACGTGCAGCGGCATCGTGTTGGTCGCGCCGCGGATGTGGCCCGAGACGACCGACACCGCGCCGAACTCGCCCATTGCGCGCGCGTTGCACAGGATGGCGCCGTAGACGAGCGCCCATTTGATGTTCGGCAGGGTGACGCGGAAGAACGTCTGCCAGCCTGAAGCGCCGAGGACGAGCGCCGCTTCCTCTTCGTCGGTGCCCTGCGCTTCCATGAGCGGAATCAGCTCGCGCGCGATGTAAGGGACGGTCACGAAAAGGGTCGCGAGCGCGAGGCCGGGGAGTGCAAAGATGATCTTGATGCCGTGCGCGGCGAGCCACGGCCCGAGCCAGCCTTGCAGACCGAACATGAGCACGTACACGAGTCCGGCGATGACCGGCGACACCGCAAACGGCAGGTCGATGAAGCTCACCAGCAGGCTCTTGCCGCGAAACTCGAACTTCGCGATCGCCCACGCCGCGGCGACCCCGAAAACCAGGTTCACCGGCACCGCGATCAACGCCATCGTCAGCGTGAGCCGGATCGCTTCGAGCGCGTCGGGCTCACGCAGCGACTCGACGTAGAACTCGAAACCTTTCTTCAGCGCCTCGACGAACACCGCGACGAGAGGAACCAGCACGAGCGCGGCGAAATACCCGAGCGCAACCCCGATCAGCACGCGGCGCACCAGCGCGGATTCGGTCGTCGGGCTCGTGACCCGTCGCGCCGCCGACTGCGGCCGCTCGCCGCCCGTCACGGGCGCGCTCAGTGGGTGCGGGTATAGCGTCTGCGATTCCACGATTGCAATCCGTTGATGGCGAGGATGAGAGCGAAAGACACGAGCAGCATCACGCTCGCGACCGCGGTCGCGCCGGCGTAATCGAACTGCTCGAGCTTGGTGACGATGATGAGCGGCGTGATCTCGGAGACCATCGGGACGTTGCCGGCGATGAAGATCACCGAGCCGTACTCGCCGACCGCACGCGCGAACGCGAGCGTGAATCCGGTGAGGAGCGCCGGCGCGAGTGCCGGCAGGATCACGCGCACGAAGACGTGCCAGCGGTTCGCGCCGAGCGTCGCCGCCGCTTCCTCGAGCTCGGCCTCGAAATCGTGGAGCACGGGCTGAACGGTGCGGACGACGAAAGGCAGGCCGATGAACACGAGCGCGATGAGCACCCCGACCGGCGTGTACGCGACTTTCACGCCGAGCGGCTCGAGGAACTGCCCGATCCAGCCGTTGCCCGCGTAAATCGCGGTGAGCGCAATGCCGGCCACGGCGGTCGGGAGCGCGAAAGGCAGGTCGACGAGCGCGTCGACGACGCGTTTTCCCGCGAACTCGTAGCGCTCGAGCACCCACGCCAGCGCGAGGCCGAAGACCGTGTTGAGGAGCGCGGCGATGAGCGACGCGCCGAAAGTGAGCCGGTACGACGCCATCACGCGCGGCGAAGTCACGGTGTCCCAGAACTGCGACAGCGTGAGCGCAGTCGTCTTCACGACGACCGCGGCGAGCGGCACCAGCACGATCATGCTGATGTAGACGAGCGTGAAACCGAGCGCGAGGTTGAAACCCGGGAGCACGCTCGGGCGGCGCAAGGCGTGAGCCACGATCGACCTACTGCGCTTTGTAGATCTGGTCGAACACCCCGCCGTCGGCGAAGTGCGCTTTCTGTGCGCGCGTCCACCCGCCGAAAGCCTCGTCGACCGTGAACAACGCCACCTTCGGAAACTGCTGCGCGTATTTCGCCGCCACTTTGGCCGATCGCGGACGGTAGAAGTTGCGCGCGGCGATCTCCTGCGCTTCATCCGTATAGAGATATTCGAGGTAGGCTTGCGCGACCTTGCGCGTCCCGCGCTTGTCGACGACGGTGTCGACGAGCGCCACCGGCGGCTCCGCGGCGATGCTGACCGACGGCACGATGATCTCGAAGCGGCCTGCGCCGAATTCCTTGTTCGCGAGAAACGCTTCGTTCTCCCATGCGATCAGCACGTCGCCCTGGTTGCGCTGCGCGAAAGTCGTTGTCGAGCCGCGCGCGCCCGAATCGAGGATCGACACGTTGCGAAACAGCGCCGCGACGAAGTTTCTGGCTTTGGTTTCGTCGCCACCCGGCTTCTTCATCGCGTAACCCCACGCCGCGAGATAGTTCCAGCGCGCACCGCCCGAGGTTTTCGGGTTCGGGGTGATGACCGACACGCCGGGTTTCACGAGGTCGTCCCAGTCGCGTATGCCTTTCGGATTGCCTTTGCGCACGAGGAACACGATCGTCGAGGTGTACGGCGTGCTGTTGTTCGGGAGGCGCTTCTGCCAGTCCGCGGGGAGGAGCTTCGCGCGGGCGGCGATCTCGTCGATGTCGTACGCGAGCGCGAGCGTGACGACGTCGGCTTCGAGGCCGTCGATGACCGAGCGCGCCTGGCTGCCCGACCCGCCGTGAGACGCGCGGATCGTGACTTTCTCTTTCGCCGTGGCCTGCCAGTGCTTCGCGAAAGCGGCGTTGACCTGCTGGTAGAGCTCGCGTGTCGGATCGTAGGACACGTTGAGCAGCGTGGAATCGGCGAACGTGCTCGCCGCATACAGCGCCGCGGCGGCGGCGAAGAGCTTCAGGGAGATTTTCATCTAGGACACCATTCCTGCTGCGATTGTCTGGTTCGTCGTCTCGTCGATGAGGATGAAAGCGCCCGTCGAGCGGTTCTCCTCGTAAGCGTCGAGCGCGAGCGGCTGTAGTGCAGTGAGCTCCGCGCGGAAAATGCTGTTCGCGCCGATCGGCCCGGAAGGCGGACACCTGTGGAGGGTGTTCACGTCGACGACGTGGCTCACATGGCTCACCTTCGCCTTGACCGTGCGCGTGCCGTGCTTGAGCAGATAGGTCGCCCCCGGCCGCAACGCGTTGACCAGCCAGACGAGCGTCGCATCGAACGTGTTCACGAGCCTGGGCGCGTGGTCCGCGTCGGCGATGATGTCGCCGCGGGCGACGTCGACCTGGGTGGCGAGCGTGAGCGATACCGCATCACCCGCGGTGGCCCCGCTCTGCGCCTCGAGACCGCGATGGACCGATGCAATCGTCGTCTCCACACCCGAAGGGAGCACGACGACGCGCTGTCCGGCGTACACGCTGCCGGCCGCGATGCGGCCGAGATACGCGCGGCCGCGCTCGGGCGTGCGCTGCACGAGCTGCACCGGAAAGCGCAGCGGAAACGCGCTCGCCGCGGCCTGCGGCTCGAGGGTTTCGAGATGCTCGAGCAGCGTCGGTCCGCCGTACCAGTTGAGGCGAGTGCCGCGCTCGACGACCATGTCGCCGCGCAGGGCGGAGAGCGGAATGTAGTGGATGCGCGCGGCCGATGCGCCTGCGCCTTCGGCGAAATCCTCGAACGCTTCGCGCACGCTTTCGAATACGGCACGATCGAAACCGACGAGGTCCATCTTGTTGACTGCAACGATGAGGTCGCGCACGCCGAGCAGGTGCGCGATGTAGAGGTGCCGCCTGCCTTGCTCGACCAGGCCGCGGGTCGCGTCGGCGAGGATGATCGCGGCGTGCGCGGTGCTCGCGCCGGTCGCCATGTTGCGGGTGTACTGCTCGTGGCCGGGCGTGTCCGCGATGATGAACTTGCGGCGCGCGGTCGCGAAATAACGATACGCGACGTCGATCGTGATGCCCTGTTCACGCTCGGCCTCGAGGCCGTCGGTGAGGAGCGAGAGGTCGACTTCCGCCATTCCCCGGCTGCGCGATGCCCGCGTCACCGCCGCCAGCTGGTCTTCGAGCACGTGACGGCTGTCGTGCAGCAGCCTCCCGATGAGCGTGCTCTTGCCGTCGTCGACGCTGCCCGCGGTGATGAATCGCAGGACCCCGCTGTGTTCGTGATGGTCCTGCACCGGTTGGGCCGTGCGCTCTGCTGCAATCTCGTCCATCAGAAATATCCCTCTTTTTTGCGCCGCTCCATCGAAGCGTCCGACGTCTGGTCGTCCATGCGCGTGGCGCCGCGCTCGGTGACGCGGCTGACCGCGGTCTCGGTGATGATCGCCTCCGGGCTGTCGGCGACCGACTCGACAGGACACGTGCAGCTCACGTCGCCGACGGTGCGAAAGCGCACGCTGATCTCCTCGATCGCTTCGCCTTTGCGCGCGGGGGTGAGATCGGTCACCGGCACGAGCAGCCCGCGCCGGCGCACCACGGGACGGGTGTGCGCGTAGTAGATCGCCGGGAGCTCGAGGTTTTCGCGCGCGATGTACTGCCACACGTCGAGCTCGGTCCAGTTGCTGATCGGGAAGACGCGCACGTGCTCGCCCGTGTGCACGCGAGTGTTGTAGAGGTCCCACAGCTCGGGGCGCTGGTTGCGCGGGTCCCACTGCCCGAACGCATCGCGGAAAGAGAAGATGCGTTCTTTCGCACGCGCTTTCTCCTCGTCGCGGCGCGCGCCGCCGATGGCGGCGTCGAAACCGTGTTCGGCGATCGCTTCGAGGAGCGTCACCGACTGCGCCGCGTTGCGGCTCGCGTCGGCGGTGCGCAGCGTCACGGTGCCGCGCGCGATCGAGTCTTCCACGCTCGCGACGATCAGCCTTTCGCCGAGCTCCGCCGCACGCGCGTCGCGGCACGCGATGACTTCCGGAAAGTTGTGGCCGGTGTCGACGTGCAGCAGCGGAAAGGGAAAGCGGCCCGGCCGAAACGCTTTCTCCGCGAGCTTGAGCATCACGAGAGAATCCTTGCCCCCCGAGAACAGCAGGACCGGTCGCTCACACTCGGCGGCG